>CAJADV010000579.1 GCA_903938575.1 uncultured Gammaproteobacteria bacterium | reverse complement strand
CGGCAAACTCCGCGACACTGGCGCGCGGATCGCCCTCGTAATGCGGCACGTTGAAGCAGTCGACGCAGAACCGCTCGGCCGTTTGCAGATGGAGCGCGGCCGTGAACCCGTGCTCTTCGGCAAAACCACACCGCGGGAGCATGCCGAGCGCACCATCCAGCACCACACGGCGAATGCCATGGCGATCGAGCAGGGCGCGAAAATCCGCGCGAGTCGCGCAGGCGCTCACCGGAAACGGCGGCAGCATCACGCTGCTGAAGCCCAGCGACCCGGCGAGTGCCACCAGTTGATCGGCATCCAGCGCCGAGACACTCCCGTAGCAGAGCCCGATCGGCGGGGACGCCGGCGTGACCTCAGCGCGGTCCGGCACGTCCGTCCTCCACCGTGGGCGGGTGATTATCGGAGTAGGACACGAGCACGGCAGCGCTCGCGAGAACCACAAGGCACGCGAGGCGAAACAAGGCAGCTCTGGGCATCGCGGGATCTCCGGCTCCGGGGCCCGGCGCCTGTGCGTTCGGGCATGCCGGTCGATGATAGCCTGCCGCCTGCGGCCTTGCGCACACGCGGGCGCCGGGGATCTGCGTGTAGGATGGGCACGCATTTGCGAGAGCACGCCCGATGCCATCACCCGCAACCCCGCAGGCCGCGCTGCCGATGCGCATCGTGCTGCTGCTGTCGGCGGCAGTGTTCCTGAACTACTTCGACCGCGGCGCGCTCTCCATTGCCGCACCACTGGTGCAGGAGGAACTGCAGCTCTCGCCCACGCAGATGGGCATCCTGTTCTCGGCGTTCTTCTGGTCCTATGCGCCGCTGCAGCCGCTCGCGGGTTGGCTGGCGCAACGCTTCGACGTGCGCCGGGTGCTCGGCTGCGGCCTGGCGCTGTGGGGCCTCGCAACGGCACTCACGGGCTTTGCCACCGGCTTCTGGATGATCCTCGGCCTGCGCGTGCTGCTCGGGATCGGCGAGAGCGTCTTCTACCCCTGCAACGCCAAATTCCTCGCGCAGCGTGCGGCGGTGCACGAGCGCGGGCGCGCCAACGGACTGGTAGCCACCGGTCAGGCACTGGGGCCGCTGGCCGGTACGCTGCTCGGCGGTTTGCTGATGGCAGGCTACGGCTGGCGCCCGGCCTTCCTGCTGTTCGGCATCCTCTCGCTGCTCTGGCTGTGGCCCTGGCACGTGGCCACCCGCGCTGGCGCCACGTCAGGCTCCGCCGCAGGCGCGAGACCCGTGCGCTATTCCGTGCTGCTGCGGCAGCGCTCGCTCTGGGGCACGAGCCTCGGACATTTCTGCGGCAACTACGCGTATTACTTCACCCTGACATGGCTGCCGCTGCTGCTGGTGCGCGAGCACGGACTCAGCATGGCGCAGATGGCCGTCGTGGGCTCCTGCGTGTATGCGCTGCAGGCGGTGGCGGCACCCGCCACGGGCTGGCTCTGCGACCGCCTGATCAGCCGGGGAGGCACCCCGGACCGGGTGCTGAAAAACATGATGAACATCGGGCTCTGCGGCACGGCCGTCGCCATGGCCGCCTGCGCCTTCGTCAGCCCCACGGCATCCATCGGCCTGATCCTCATGGCAGGCCTGTTCTTCGGCATGCAGAGCGCACCGCTGGGCGCGATCTCGCAGACCATCGGCGGACCGCGCGCTGCAGGCCAGTGGATGGGCGTGCAGAATCTCTGCGCCAACATGGCCGGTGTGCTCGCACCGGTGATCACCGGTTACGTGGTCGAGAGCACGGGTCAGTTCCTGTGGGCCTTCCTCATTGCCGCAGCGGTGACGCTGGCGGGCGTCTTCGCGTTCGGGGTGGTGGTGCAGCGGGTGGAACCGATCGGCTGGGACGACGCGGGCTGAGGGCAGCGCTGGAATCTGCCTCCCGGCAAGCCCCGCTCAGGCCCGCTGACTGCTCACAGAGACGATCTCACCGGTCATATAGCTCGCGTAGTCACTGGCCAGGAAGACCATCACGTTCGCGATCTCCCAGACCTCGGCGGCTCGGCCGAAGGCCTCTTTGGCCTCGAGTGCCGCCAGCAGATCGACAGGCGTGGTCTTCTTCAGGAACTCATGCATGGCAAGCGAGGGCGAGACCGCATTGATGCGCACGCCGTGCGGCGCGGCCTCCATGGCGGCGCAGCGTGTGAGCGCCATCACACCCGCTTTCGCGGCGGCGTAGTGGCACTGCTCGGGCTGGGCACGCCAGCCAAGCACGGAGGCGTTGTTCACGATCACGCCCGCGTTGCGGGGCAGCATCTTGCGCATCATGGCGCGCAGCATCCGCATGGTGCCGTTCAGCGTGATGTCCATCACGCGGTTCCACTCCTCATCGCTCATGTCGACCAGCGCCTTGGTGCCACCGAGGCCGGCGTTGTTGATCAGCACGTCCACGCCGCCCATCTGCGCCTCGGCGTCATCGACCAGCGCCTGCACCTGCTCCTCCACCACCACGTTCGCCACGCGACCGAATACCTGTTGCGTGCCGCCGAGCGCCTTCAGCGCCTCCACCGATTTGGCGGTGCGCCCTTCATGGATGTCACTGATGGTGATAGCGCGGCAACCTTCCTCAACGCATTTTTTTGCGGCGGCAAAGCCGATGCCCGCACCTGCCGCAGCAGTGATCAGCACGGATTTTCCGGCAAGGAGGTTGTGTCCTTCGACGTAGTGGGGAAGCAGGGCCATGGAAGTCTCCTGTGAAGCGCGAGCAGGTCGGTCAGGGTTGTCGCATTATCGTCAAATTGGACCTGCATGATGGGGGAATTTCCTTACGCTACCGTACCGAGGCCTGCCCGAATGAAAACCCCACACGTAGTTATTGCCACTCCCATGTACGGCGGCATGTGCACGGGTCACTACTGCAGTTCGTTGATGATGACGCTGTTCGCGCTGTCGCAACGGGGCATACAGACCTCCTACCACTCGCTCTACAACGAGTCCCTGATTTCCCGGG
>CAJADV010000578.1 GCA_903938575.1 uncultured Gammaproteobacteria bacterium | reverse complement strand
CACCTCCAACACGGGTGACACCGGCAACATCGCGCTGTTCTCCATACGTGGCGTGAGCCAGCTCGACTTCGCTGAAGGTCAGGAAGCACCGGTCGCCCAATACCGCGACCAGGCCTACCTGTCATCGCCGGGCGCATCCGGTGTGCCCACCTACGATATCGAGCGCATCGAGATCCTGCGGGGACCCCAGGGCACGCTCTACGGGCGCAACGCCACCGGCGGCCTGGTGCATTTCCTGAGCAACAAGCCGACCGAGACCTTCGAGGGCGACTTCAGCGCCACCGCCGCGGAGTTCGGGCAGTTCGGCGTGACGGGCGCAGTGAGCGGCCCGCTGGGTGACTCGGTGCAGGGCCGCATCGCCGTCTACCACAACAAGGACGACGGCTATATCAAGAACAGCAACGGACCTGATATGCGCGCCGACGATACGCAGTCTGTGCGGGGCATGCTGAATTTCGACATCAACGAAGACACCTCGCTGCTGCTGATCGCCGAGTACACCACCATGGACACCCGTGGCGGTGTGTACCACGCGCGTGCCTCCCGGGTCGGCGACGACGGGCTCGGCCAGTTCTGCAGCCTGAACGATCCCGCCGGCTGCGGCGTTTACCGTGGCGACCAGCCTGTGGGCAATCAGGATTTCTTTGGCTTTTACGGTGATGCCGGCAGCCTGTTCGACAACTCGGTGGCCACCGATGACGGTGACGGTTCGGTCTGGAAAGGTTCCTTCGACTACCGGGACAGCGGCGTGCAGCGCGACTCCAGCAATTACACCGCAACCTTCGAGTCGCAGCTCACCGAGGCCGTGAGGCTGGTGTCGGTAACCAACTACGCGACCAGCGACAAAACCTACGGCGAAGAGGATGACAGCACGGGTCCGTCGCAATATACCGACGATCCCTACGGTTACGGGCTCGTGATCTACGATGCCGCCGCCGATATCAAGCAGTTTTCCCAGGAGCTGCGTCTTAACGGCACCAGCGGCAAACTCGAGTGGATAACCGGCGCCTACTACCTGAAGATCGATGACGACTTCTCGGGCGCTTTCATATTCCCCTCGGACCAGTACTTTCCGAAATTCGACGCCGGCTCCACCACCGAGACGCTCTCGGGCTTTGGTCAGATCGACTACCACATCAGCGACAGCCTGCTGTTCACCGCGGGTGCGCGCTGGACGCACGACAAGAAAGACCTGCGCTACCAGATGGTGCCGTTCGGACCCGGTCTTGAGGCCATCAACTTCTACGGCACCTACGAAGGCATTCTCACCAACGCCTTCGGGCTCCCGCTGTCGTCTGCGCTGCCCGGTATCCCGCTTGATACGCCCTCGCTGGAAAACGGCGACAGGCACGATTTCTCGCGCGATGACAAGGAATGGTCGGGCAAGGTGCAGATTGACTATTCCTTTGACGACGATCTGGTCTACTTCGGCATCAGCCGCGGCACCAAGGGCGGTGGTTTCAACACGCCCTCCGATGGCCTGGACGCGGCTCACCCCAAAGCGGTTGGCTTCGAACCGGAGATCCTTACCGCCTACGAACTGGGTGCCAAGACCCAGTGGCTGGACGGCGACCTGCGGCTTAACGGCAGCATCTACTACTACGATTACGAGAATTTCCAGGCGTTCTATTTCGCCGGTACCACCAGCCTGATGATCAACTCCAAGGCCGCCTTCTACGGCGGTGAACTCGAGCTGATTTACTCGCCCGGCAACGGCTGGGACGTGCTGGCGGGAGTCAGCGCGATCGACACCAGCGTCGATGTCCCCTCGCGTCCGGCAGCAGCCGGCGTCGACAACCAGAAGGCTCCGCTTGCTTCCGACTTCAGCTGGAACCTCATGGTCCGCAAGCAGTGGGAAATCGGGAATGGCAGCACGCTGGCAGCGCAACTTGCGGCCAACCACGTGGGCGAGCAGTACTTCAACGTCATCAACGCGGAGACCACCCGCGGCGGCGATTACACCCTCGTGGATGCGAGCCTGAGCTACGCGCCCAGCGACACGTGGGAGATCACGGTGTTCGTGAACAACGTGACCGACGAAGAGGCACTCAACTACTCCTACGACATCTCGTCCTACGGCAAGTACACCATCCAGGTGTTCGGTCCGCCGCGCTGGGCAGGTGCCAAGCTGAAGGTGAACTTCTGATGCGACTCGGGGCGCTCGATGTACGAGCGCCCCGTGCCGCTTCGGAGCAGATCCGTAGGGTGCGGGCTGCGTGAGAGTCTGAGGGATTGCTGCGCGGTCCATGCCGTTCGGGTCGCGGGCATGGCCTGCTCCTACTCGGCGAGGGTCGCGCGGTGAATCTCTGATGCAGTCCAGTCTCACGCCTAGGCACCTGCTGCTCGCACTTCTGGTGATGGCGGTGTGGGGTTCCAACTTCGTGGTGATTCGCATCGGGCTCGATCACCTGCCGCCTTTGTTATTCGCCGCGCTGCGCTTCAGCGCTGCCTTCTTGCCGGCTGCACTGTTCCTGCGACCCCCGTCGGCCCCCTGGCGCAACCTCGCGGCCTATGGCGTGCTGATCGGGGCAGGGCAGTTCGGCATGCTGTTCCTGGCGATGTCCGGTCATATATCGCCTGGTCTTGCCTCGCTGGTGGTCCAGACACAGGTTTTTTTCACCATCGCCTTGTCGATGCGGCTCTCCGGGGAGCGCGTACGGCCCTTTCAGCTCGCGGCGCTCGCGCTGGCTGCGGCGGGTATAGCGCTGATCATCTGGCGTACCGATGGTTCGGCCACCCCGCTCGGGATTGCCCTGGTGCTGATCGCCGCGATGGGCTGGGCCGGCGGTAACATGGTCGCGCGCCAGACACCCGGCGTGAACATGCTGGCCTATGTGGTGTGGGCGAGCCTGTTCGCGGCGCCGCCGCTGTTTGCGCTCTCGCTCGTCTTTGAGGGCTGGCCTGCCATCCGTGACGGGGTCACCCGAGCAGACGCCAGTACCTGGGCGGCCGTTGTGTGGCAGGCGCTGGGAAACACCCTGTTCGGTTACACCGCCTGGGGCTGGCTGCTGGCGCGTTATCAGGCGGCCACGGTCGCGCCTATGTCGCTGTTGGTGCCGGTGTTCGGGATGGCGGCCTCAGCGGCCTTCCTGCACGAGGCCTTGCCGGGCTGGAAACTCGCGGCGGCCGCGCTGGTGATGGCGGGACTTGCGCTGAATACGCTCTGGCCCAGACTTCAGGCGCGGTTGCGGTAGATCCGTCGTGCCGGCGGCTCTAGCCGGCGTTTGCCCGATGCCGCGTGATCACGCCGGCATCGCGCCCATGCGCCGACAAATCGCCGACCTGATCGTTACCCATGTGACGCTCCACGAAGCGCCAGAGGCCATCGACCTTCCGTACCCGATCCAGGTAGTCGCCGCCGATCACCGGCTGCAAGGGCAGCGCATCGGTTTGCTGGAAAACCATCACGTAGGAGCGCACGGTGGCCTGATCTTCCCCCTCGGGTTCGATCATCACGTTGGCCAGGAAGTGCCGGGTGTGCGGCGAGCCCGCGTAGGTGAGCACCCAGTCGCGGAATGAGGCCGCCACACGAGAGGCGTCCTTCGAGGCCATCAGTACGCCACCGCTATAGACATCGGCATGCTCGAAGAGCTTGCCAACCGCGTCGAAGTCTCCCCGATCCAGTGCAAAGGGGTAGCTGTACAAGAGGTTCTGTATCCCGAAGTAGTCGTCTGCCTGCATGGTCGCTGCCTCCCGAAGTGGTGCTGTGATCGCAGGTCCGAGCATACCCCTCAGCCAGCAATCCGATTCATCCGGTTAAACGAGATTCAGGCGCCATGGAAGCCTCTGGGCCTGCCGCGTACACTGGCGCGATCGGTTCAATGAGGGGTGGGTCCATGTCAGATGAGATCGTTGTCGAGCGGCGCGCAAGCGGCGTTGCCGTGGTCATACTGAACCGACCGCAGGCGATGAACGCGCTCTCCGCGACGCTTCGTGCGGCGCTCTATGAGGTCATGGTCACGCTGCGTGATGATGAGAACGTTCGCGTGATCGTGCTTACCGGTGCGGGGGAGCGTGCGTTCACGGCCGGTCTTGATCTGAAGGAACTCGGCGCCGGCTCCGCGGGTCTCGCCGTGGCCACCGACGCCGATCCGCGCTCCAACCCGGTTCGCGCCGTGGAGAGCTGCGGCAAGCCAGTGATCGGCGCGATCAACGGCGTCGCCATCACCGGCGGCTTCGAACTGGCGCTCGCCTGCGATGTGCTGATCGCCTCTGAAAACGCGCGTTTTGCCGACACGCATGCGCTCGTAGGTATCATGCCCGGCTGGGGGCTCTCGCAAAAACTGCAGCGCATCGTGGGTGCCGCACGCGCCAGAGAGATGAGCTTCACCGGACGTTTCATCGATGCTGCGACCGCACTCGACTGGGGGCTGGTGAACCGCGTCGTGCCGCAGGCGCAGTTGTTGCCCGAGGCGCTGGCGCTGGCCGAGTCGATGGCCTTTGTCGACCCGGCCTTCATCCGCGAGTACCGCCAGCTGATGGAAACCGGCGCATCGCTGCCGCTGCGCGATGCGCTGGAGTACGAGCGTGTTTGCTCCACTGCCTACAACGCCTTTGTGACCCCCGAGGACATCGAGCGCCGCCGCGCCGGCGTGATGGCCCGCGGGCGTGCGCAGGGCTGATCGGCCTCAGAAATTCCGCGTGTTGAAGGGCTGGTAATCCTTGCCCAGGCAGTCGCGGCTGATGATGATCTTCATCACCTCGGAGCTGCCGGCGTAGATGGGCGCGATGCGGGCGTCGGTGAACTGCCGGCAAATCGGGTATTCGTCCATGTAGCCCGCGCCGCCGTGCAGCTGCACGCCGAGGTCCGCGCTCTTCACCTGCAGTTCACTGCTCACCAGTTTTGCCTTGGCAGCGTCCACTGCGGTGAGTGCACCGGCGTTGAACGCGCGCACGCACTGGTCGATGAAACACTGAGCCAGATCCAGCTCTGTGCGCAATTCGGCCAGTTTGAACTGGGTGTTCTGGAACTCTGCGAGCCGCTTGCCGAAGGCTTTGCGCTCCTGCACCCAGGCGGTGGTGAGGTCGAAGGACAGTTGCGCCGCCGCCAGATAGCCACAACCGCCCAGCAGACGTTCCTCGGCCAGCCCTTCCATCAAGTAGAAAAAGCCCTTGCCCGGCTCGCCCAGCACATTGTGCTTGGGCACCTTCACATCGTTGAAGAACAGCTCTGCCGTGTCCTGACCCTTCATGCCCATCTTGGCGAGATTGCGCCCGCGTTCGAAACCCGCCATGCCGCGCTCGACCAGCAGCAGCGTCATGTGGTGGGGGTTGCCGACGGGATCGGTCTTCGCGGCCACCACCACGAGGTCGGCGTTGATGCCGTTCGAGATGTAGGTCTTGGAGCCGTTCAGCAGCCAGTGATCTTCGTGCTCCACGGCCTGGGTGCGCATGCCGGCGAGATCAGAGCCCGCGTCAGGCTCGGTCATGGCGATGGCGAGGATCGTCTCGCCCGATACGCAGCCCGGCATGAAGCGCTCCTGTTGCGCGGCGCTGCCGAAGCGCGTGATGTAGGGGCCCACCAGCCGGCTGTGCAGCGTGTTGTACCAGTCGCCGGCGCGGGCGTACTGGGTTTCCTCCATGATGATCTGCTCGAAGCGGAAGTCGTTGTCACCACTGCCGCCGTATTTTTCCTCGGGCCAGACCATCAGGAATCCCTGCTCGCCTGCTTTGCGGAAGGCCCCGCGATCGACGATGCCCGCCTCGCGCCAGCCTTCCATGTGCGGCACGATCTCTGCGGCCAGGAACTTGCGGTAGGCCTGGCGGAACATCTGTTGTTCGGCGGTGAAATCGCGGGGCAACATGCGTAGGATTCTCCTCGGTGTCACGGCAGCGCGCTGTTGCGCTTGATGCGGCTGATTATGCGTCCTGCGGGGACAAATCAGAACGCGCTCAATACAGGAACTCCTCGCATGGATCCACTCTTCGACTTCAGCGGTAAGGTCGTGCTGATCACCGGCGCTACCCGCGGTCTCGGCTACCGCATGGCGCGCGCATTTGCGGAGCGGGGCGCCGATCTCGTGGTGGCGAGCCGTCGCCAGGAGGCTTGTGACACGGTGGCTGCGGAGTTCGTGGCAATGGGTCGGCAGGCACTGCCGGTGGCCTGCCACGTGGCGCGCTGGGGCGATCTCGATCGCTTGGTCGAGGCTGCCTACACGCGCTTTGGCCGCGTGGATGTCCTGATCAACAACGCCGGCATGTCGCCGCTCACCGATACGCCCGCGGACGTCACCGAGGAGCTTTTCGACAAGATCATCGGGGTGAATTTCAAGGGTCCGTTCCGTCTCTGTGCGCTGGTGGGCAAGCGCATGGCCGATGCCGGTGGCGGCTGCATCATCAACATCAGCAGTTCGGCCTCGCTGCGCCCGCTGGCCAATGCGATTCCCTACTCCGGCGCCAAGGCCGCATTGAACACGCTGGCCGCGGGTTTCGGGGCGGAGTTCGGTGGCAAGGTGCGCCTCAACACGCTGTCGGCGGGACCCTTTCTGACCGATATCTCGGAGTCCTGGCCGGAGGAATACCGCACGCGTGCCGCCTCGGTGATCGGGCGGCCCGGAAATCCGGAGGAGATCGTGACAGCGGCGCTGTTCCTCGCCAGCCCCGCCTCCTCGTTCGTTGCCTCGGCGCTGTTGCGAGTCGACGGCGGTCTGCAGTAGGGCGCCTTGCTCAGTCGAGCGCGCGCGCCAGCACGGTCATCACCTCGGCACTGGCGCGCTGCGAGACGCGCGCGGTGTGAATCACCGAGGAGCCGTGGAAGGTCCCGGCAAAGGAGTGCAGCTCCACCGGGACTCCGGACTGCAGCAGACCGAGCGCAAACATGATTCCCTCGTCGCGCAGCGGGTCGAATTCCATCGTCGAGATATAAGCCGGCGGCAACCCCGACAGATCGGTGGCGCGAGCCGGCGCGGCATAGGCCGATACCTGACCACCGAAGGCCGCTCCCAGGTAATGCTTCCAGCCCCACTCGGCATTCGGCAGGTTCCAGAACGGCGTGTCGGTGAAGGCGCGCATCGAGGGTGTGTCGAGGCGATCGTCCATCACGGGAATTTCGAGCAGCTGGAAGCAGGGCGCCGGGCCACCGTGGTCACGGGCATACAGTGATGTTGCAGCCGCGAGTGCCGCGCCTGCGCTCTGGCCGGCGATCACGATGCGCGCGGGGTCGATACCCAGTACTGCCGCATTCGCTGCGATCCAGCACAGCGCCGCATAGCAGTCGTGGAGCGCCGCAGGAAAGGGATGCTCCGGAGCCAGACGGTACTCCACCGATACCACCACGGCGCCAAGCTCGCCGCAGGCCGCCTGGCACCACGGATCCATCATGGCGATATCGCCGAAGATGAAGCCGCCACCGTGGATCTCGAAGATGCAGCCCCGCGGCGAAGCGCTCGCGGCGGTGGGCCGGTAGATTCGCACGGCGATGTCGGGGTCGCCCGCGCGGCCGGGAATCAGCCGGTCCTCTTTGCGCACGTCGCTGCGGTCGGGCGCTGCAGTGCCACTCAGCGCAGGCCCCGAGCGCATCGCGGCGATGACTGCAGGATTGCCCAGTTCCATGACCGCCGGCAAGCTGTCCGCCATCGGCAACAGTTCGGGATCAAGTGCGTAACGGCGTGTGCTCATAAGGGTTGCTCCGCGTGTGTGTGCTTAGTGTGTTGCGCCGGCGCTGCGGCGTAGCGCTGCACCAGATCGCGCCCGGGTTGCAGCATGGTGGTCTCGCCGGTGACTGATTGGGCAATCCCTGAAACTTACTGCACAAGCCACTGCTGGCGATAGGCTTGTGGCAGCCGTAGCGATTGTGTCGGGGGCGCTCGATCATGCACGATGCGCGCGGTATTTTCGGTGACAGCGGGGAGCGTGCATGGGGCCGTTACAGGGTTTGAAGGTCATCGAGATCGAGGGGCTGGGACCGGCACCTTTCTGCGGGATGATGCTGGCTGACATGGGCGCCGAGGTGATCTCGATCGGGCGCGCGTCCTCGCCGGCTACGCGTGCGGATCGCATCAGCGAGCGCGGCAAGCGCAGCGTGGCGTTGAACCTCAAGCACCCCGAGGGTGTGCTTGCCCTGCTCGCGCTCTGCGAGGGTGCAGATGTGTTGATAGAAGGCTTCCGGCCCGGTGTTGCAGAACGCCTCGGTTTCGGTCCGGAGGTTTGCCTCGCCCGCAATCCGCGCCTCGTGTACGGGCGCATGACGGGCTGGGGTCAGACCGGTCCGCTCGCTGGCGCTGCCGGTCACGACATCAATTACATCGCGCTCTCGGGCGCGCTGCATGCCATCGGTCGCGCCGGCGAGCGCCCGGTGCCGCCGCTCAATCTCGTGGGTGATTTTGGCGGCGGCGGGATGTTTCTCGCCTATGGCGTCATGTGCGCGGTGTTCGAGTCGCAGCGCTCCGGCAAGGGGCAGGTAGTGGACGTCTCGATGGTCGAGGGCGCGGCCGCCCTGATGCACATGATGTACGCCATGAAGGCGCAGGGCGCCTGGAAAGACGAGCGCGGCGTGAACATCCTCGATACCGGCGCGCATTTCTACGACACCTACGAGACAGCTGACGGCAAATACGTGGCGGTGGGCTCCATCGAGCCGCAGTTCTATGCGCTGCTGCTGGAGCGGGCAGGGCTCGACGCCGCCCAGTTCAGCCCGCAGAACGACCCTGCGCAGTGGCCTGCGATGCGCGAACGCCTGGCCGCCGTGCTCCGCACCCGGACCCGTGATGAGTGGTGCGCGCTCCTTGAGGGCAGCGACGCCTGCTTTGCGCCCGTGCTCGCGATGAGCGAGGCGCCCGATCACCCGCACAACCGCGCACGCGGCAGCTTCGTGGAGGTCGATGGCGTTACGCAGCCCGCCCCGGCCCCGCGCTTCAGCCGCACGCCCGCGGCCCTTCCGCAGGGCGCGCATCCCGCGGGCGGCGATACCCTCGCTGTGCTGCGTGAGGCGGGCTACAGCGAGGAGCGGCTCGCGCAACTCACCCAGGCCGGCGCGCTCGGCTGATCCGTATTCCCCCCGAACCCCAAGGAGACATGCCCATGAACAACGAAGCCTGGATCATCGATGCCTGCCGTACCCCGCGTGGCGTGGGCAAATTCGGCAAGGGAGCGCTCTCGGGTATCCACCCCCAGCAATTGGGCGCGACCGTGCTGCGGGCACTGGCCGAGCGCAACGGCATCCGCACGGAGGAGGTCGATGACATCGTGTGGGGCACCAGCTCGCAGCGCGGGCAGCAGTCGGGAGATCTGGGTCGCATGGCGGCGCTGGATGCCGGCTACGACGTGCGCTCCAGCGCCGTCACGCTCGATCGCTTCTGCGGTTCAGGCATCACGGCTGTGAACATGGCGGCCGCCTCGATCATGTCGGGCATGGAGGATCTGGTGATCGCCGGCGGCACCGAGATGATGTCCAATTACGGCCAGGGTGGCAACGCGCCCACCATGTTCATCGACAACGACAACCTGCGACTGCGGGCGGTGCATCCGCAGCCCCACCAGGGCGTGTGTGCCGATGCCATCGCCACGCTAGAGGGCATCAGCCGCGAGGATGTCGACCGCCTTGCGTTCACCAGCCAGCAGCGCGCGGCAAAGGCGATCGCCGAGGGCGCTTTCAGCCGCAGCCTGATACCGGTGTACCGCGAGGACGGCACGCTCGCACTCGACAAGGAAGAGTTCCCGCGCCCGGGCACCACCTTCGAGACGCTCTCGCAACTGAAGGCCGCCTTTGCCGAGGTGGCCCGCTATCCGCTGGACGAGCGCGGCACCACCTATCTGGGGCTCGTCCACCAGAAATACCCTGGCCTTGAAGTGAATCACGTACACCACGCGGGTAATTCCTCGGGTGTGGTCGATGGCGCCGCGGCGCTGCTGCTTGCCTCGCCCGCCTACGCCCGCAAGCAGGGCTGGATCCCGCGTGCCCGCGTTCTGGCCATGGCCAATGTCGGTGACTCGCCCACGCTCATGCT
>CAJADV010000577.1 GCA_903938575.1 uncultured Gammaproteobacteria bacterium | reverse complement strand
CGATCCATGTCTTCACGCGTTGCCTCGCGCGGAACCTGCGAACCCGCCGCCCAGGGGATGGGCGAGGCAGACACCAGATCCCAACCGCCCTCCGGCAGGGGCACATCCGAACCGCCCTGCCACGGAATGCAGGTGGCGCCCTTGCGCCCGGCGTGACCGAGTTGCGCGCAGATGGCGGCGTCGGAATTCCCGTGCACAAAAGCCACGATCCGCGACCAGGCATCCGCTTGCGCCTCGGACCACAGCCCCGCGCAGCCGTGGGTTATGCGGGCCTCGGGGGCGATGCAGAGCATCTCGGAATTGATGAGTCCCACGCCGCCCACGGCACGCGCGCCGTAGTGCACCAGATGCCAGTCCGTGGGCAGACCATCCACCGCGCTGTACTGGCACATGGCCGACATCTGCACGCGGTTCTCGAGTCGCAGCGAACCGATGCGCAGGGGCTGGAACATCGGCGGCACCGGGTGGTCAGTGTCGATATCGGCAAAGCCCGTGGCATCCCGCACGATCTGCGCGAAGGCACGATCAAGTCCGGCGATGTACTCCGGATCGCGCAACTTCAGGTTCTCGTAGGTGATGCGCTTGCTGCGCACGAGCATGTTGAAGGCGAACTGCTCGGGTCCCTGCACGGCAGCGTAACGATCGACGTGCTCGAACCAGGCGAGACTGGTGACCGCCGTGCGCTGCAGGCGGTCGGCCTCGGGCTTGCGCATGGCCTGATACTCGGCGAGCGCGGCGGGCACATCGTCGGCGCATTTCGCAAAACAGCCCGCCAACGTGATCGCATCCTCCATGGCGAGCTTGGTGCCCGAGCCAATGGAGAAATGCGCCGAACGGCCCGCATCACCGACCAGCACCACGTTGCGCCAACTGAGGCGCTCGTTGCGGACCACCGGGAATGTGCGCCACACCGAGCGGTTGGTGATCAGCGGGTGACCAGCCAGGTCCTCTGCAAACAGCGTCTCGCAATAGCGCCGGGTATCGTCCTCGGAGGCCGTATCCATGCCGGCTGCCTGCCAGGTCTCTTCGCTGCACTCGACGATCCAGGTGGCGGCACCCGCCTCGTAACGGTAGGCATGCGCCCACCACCAGCCGTTCTTGTCATGCCGGAAAATGAAACGGAAGTTCTCCACCGGTGCGCTGGTGGCCAGCCAGCAGAATTTGTTGTGCCGCATGTCGGTGCTGGTGCCGAATTCGGCTGCATGCGCCTCGCGGAGCATCGACATCACGCCGTCGCCAGCAACCACCAGGTCGTAGTCCTCCAGCGGGATGTCATCGGCGCTCTTCACGTCCACGCCGAAGCGCAGATCCACGCCAAGCGAGTCGCAGCGCTCCTGCAGGATATTCAGTAATTTGAGCCGCGACATGCCACAGAAGCCGTGACCACCGCTGCTCACGGTGTGACCGTGGATGGTCGTCTCGATACGGTCCCAGTAGGCGAACTCCTCGACGATGCGCTTGTAGCTCAACGGATCGGCGTCGAGAAAACCGCGCAGCGTCTCGTCGGAGAAGACCACACCGAAACCCCAGGTGGAGTCGCGCTGGCCGCGCTCTATCACCGTGATGCGGTGGCGTGGATCCTGACGCTTCATGAGGATCGAAAAGTACAGCGAAGAGGGGCCGCCGCCCAGGCAAAGGATTTTCACAAGGTGGTACTCGATTAGTTTACGTGTAAAGCATATCCCCGCTTTGTTTACGTGTAAACTTTCCAGAGTTTCGGATCACGGGCAGAGCGATGGCGGGGCGCGAACGCGCATCAGAGTCAAAAGACGCGGTTCGCGGCGAACTGCAACTCCTGAAGTGCGCCAAGCGCCTGGAGCAGTTCTCGACAGCGCGCTTTCGCGACGGTCACGGCGGGTCGTTGTCGCGGTTCGACGTGCTCGCCAACCTGCAGCGAAGCCCCGCTCACAGCCTTCCCACCAGCGAACTGGCCGCCAGCCTGATTGCCTCGCGGGGCAACATCACGCGCTTGCTCGATCGCATGGAAGCAGACGGCCTGATCGTGCGCGGGGGGCACGCGGCCGACCGGCGGGTGAGCGTGGTAAGCCTGACCGACGCGGGCGAGGACACCTTCCAACGCATGGCAGCCGATCACCAGCACTCGATGGGCGAGATCTTCGGGGTGCTGGGCGCGACCGAAACGCGCCAGCTGATCCGCCTGCTCGCCAAAATCCGCGCGCGCATCGAACTGCTCGATGAGAGCGGCGACTAGCCCCCGCGCCCGACCTCTTACCGAAATTCGCTGTTCATCCGGCCCGGACGGGCGGTTTAACATCAGCGGCTCAAAGCACGAAAACAAGGGAGACAGACATGCTGATGTACTGGCGCGAACTCACCGTGGCCTGGGGCGAGAGCGATCCCTTCGGGTTGGTGTACTACCCGCGCATGCTTGCCTGGGTGAACGATACCGAACACGATCTCTTCCGGGCGCTCGGCTACCCGATAGACGAGATGATCCGCAAGGACCGCACCACCTTCGTGATGGGCGAGATCCACTTCCGGTTCATTGGACCTGCGGCCTACGGTGACCGCATCCGCTGCATCATGACGCTCGCCAAAGTTGGACGGAGCACGCTGCACTGGGACTGCAAGGCCATCAACGTGACCACCGGCATCACCGTGAACGAGGGCCGCGCCACACGCGTGTATGCCCGCATCAACGAGGATGGCACGCTGGGCTCGGCCGCAATCCCCGACCACATGCGTACGGCGCTTCTCGAGGCCGGCAAACTGAGCCAGCTCGGGGAGTCACAGGAAGCGAAGTGAGCGCACTGCCAGAACCCGGGAGCTACCGCTTCTGCGTGGCTCCCATGATGGAGTGGACCGACCGGCACTGCCGG
Source organism: uncultured Gammaproteobacteria bacterium (assembly GCA_903938575.1). Lineage (GTDB taxonomy): Bacteria > Pseudomonadota > Gammaproteobacteria > Pseudomonadales > UBA5518 > UBA5518. The sequence continues at coordinate 5,138 of CAJADV010000577.1, read as the reverse complement.
TTCTTCCTGCGCCTGATCTCGCGTCACGCCCGCCTCTACACCGAGATGGTCACCAGTGCGGCCATCGTGCACGGCGACCGCGAACGGCTGCTGGGCTTCGATGGATTCGAGCACCCCGTAGCTCTGCAGCTCGGTGGCTCGGACCCACGCGAACTCGCCGAGAGCGCGCGCATCGGTGAGCAGTACGGCTATGACGAGATCAACCTGAACTGCGGCTGTCCGTCCGATCGCGTGCAGTCGGGACGCTTCGGTGCCTGCCTGATGGGCGAACCGGCGCTGGTCGCCCGCTGCGTGACTGCCATGCGCGCAGCGGTGTCGGTGCCGGTCACCGTGAAGTGCCGCATCGGCATCGACGACCGCGATTCCTACGAAGAGCTGCATGAGTTCGTGCGGCAGATCCGGGATGCCGGCATCGACGCGCTGGTAGTGCACGCCCGCAAGGCGATCCTGCAGGGACTGAGCCCCAAGGAAAACCGCCAGGTTCCGCCGCTCAGCTACACCACCGTGTACCGCCTGAAGGAGGACTTCGGGGCGCTGCCGATCGCGATCAACGGTGGGATTTCCACCATCGAGCAGTGCCGGGAACATCTGGCGCAGGTCGACGGGGTGATGCTGGGGCGCACCGCGTATCACGAACCGTGGGTTCTTTCGGAGGTGGACCGGGAGCTCTTCGGGGACGATCATCCAGCGCCGTCACGGCACGCGGTGCTGGAGTCGTTCATGCCCTACGTGGAGCGGCAACTCGCGGCAGGCGTGCGCCTGAACGCAATGAGTCGGCACGTGCTTGGGCTCTTTCACGGCAGCCCGGGCGGCCGGTTATACCGGCGGTACATCGCGGAAAATGCCTACAAACGCGACGCCGGCTGCGAAGTGCTGCGCGATGCCGCAGCCCTCGTTCCCGCTTGACGTCGTCAGGCCACGCCTGAAGGGCTTCAGAAATCCTCGTCCTCGAATTCGTCCTCGAAGCTGGGCTCCGCGACCTTCCCGCCCTGCAGGAACTGGCGGCGCTGCATGTAGAGATTGCGCAGGAATGTATAGCGGTCGCCGGTGATGAGTTCCTCGGCTTCCAGCAGGTCGGCGCGCGAATCCACGATATCGAGCGCACGCAAGGGCATTTCGCTACGGGGCGGCAGATACGTTAGCGGGTAGTCGAATATGCCCACCACCCGTCCAGCGGTATCCCGCACGCTGCTCGGGCCGAGGAAAGGCAACATCAAATACGGCCCGGAACCCACACCCCAACGACCCAGCGTCAGCCCGAAATCCGTTTCTTTCTGTTCGATGCCGAGTTTGCTGGCGACATCGAAAATGCCGAAAAGACCGAGCGTGGTGTTCACAATGAAGCGCCCGGCATCCTCTGCAGCATCGTGGGGCCTGGCCTGCGCCGCATGGTTGATGAACGACGGCACTTCGCGCAGATTGGCAAAAAAATTGGTAACACCCGTATCAACGGGTTCCGGGGTTATCGCCTGGTAGCCCTTGGCAGCAGGTTTCAGGAAGTAGCCATCGAGGAATTCATTGAAGACGAAGGTCTTGCGATTAAGGCCTTCCCACGGGTCGCGGACAGCCTCCGCAGCATCGACCACGCCGGGGAGCAGTACGCCACACAGGGCACCAAGAGTCATCAGGGATCTGAACGCGCGCATCACCCGCTCCACGAGCAGCAAAAAAGGGAGCAGAGACTAGCACAGCCTGCCCGCCCTGACCCGATGTACGCCAGGGCCTCGCCTACTGCTCGCGCAGCCAGGCAAGCAGCTGGGGAAAGTGATCCTGCTCGGCATCCGGGTGGAGTAGCAGGCCGGTATGGGTGTAGTCCTGCAGGTTCCCCTCGGCGCGCCCCAAAACCATCAGCCGTCCATCGTGCCGTCCCAGCTCGTGCATGAAATCCCGCACATCCTCGGGGGCACCGAACGCCCGGTCGGCGGCAGCCGCAAAGTACAGGCTGCGCAGCCAGCTGCGCTGTTGCAGCGCGGCGCTGAAATCAAATCCGTCCTCGGTGTCGACCCACTGTTCGCTGCGCGACCAGGCAAGACCATCCTGGAAGCAGCGGGTCGATTCCCGCGCAGTCCCCAAGCCCAGCTTGGGTGCCGGCAAGTAGCCCTCGAAAGCCACCGCCAGCCGCCCTATCCGGTTCCAGAGAAAGTCGATGGAGACGCGCCGCCGCCATCCGGGCGCCCGGACCTGTCGGCGCGCCGCAAAGTGCACCAGCTGCCGCACACCCAGACCCTGCGGCCCGGCGCGCAGGATCGCCGCCACCGCCAGCACGCCGCCCATGGAATGCGTGATCCAGGTCTGGGGCTGGCCTCCGGAGATACGACTCACCGTGGCCGCGAGGGCGGGAATGTCGGCAACGGCGAGCTCATGGAAGCCGAAGGTGCTTTTTTGATCTATCGCAGGCCAGCTCTTGCCCTTGCCCCGCAGATCCGGAATGAACACCTCGTAGCCGTTGCGCGCCAGCCAGCAGCCCAGGCCGCGACCGGAATTCGAGTAGAAGATATGGCCGTCTTCTGCAGCGCCGTGCAGCAACAGAACGGGCGGCGCGACGCCGCTGCTCCCGCTGTACAGGTGCCGCACATGCAGCTGCACGGAGCTGCTGACCGGCACCATGAGGGATTCTTGCAGCACCGCATCGGACATTGGCTGGAGGGCCTCGTAGCGCCACTGGACACGCGCACCCCGGATTGTAGATGCTGCCCGCCGCACCGGAGGTGTTTTCTTGAGTACTGCCGACGAAATCCCGGCGAACCCTTTGGGAGCTTCATGGGTTGTGCGGCAGGGCTGAGCGGAGAGGGCCTATCGGCCAGGCACGGAGACTTCGATGGCAGGTGGATGGGCGCGCGATGGCGCGGTACAGGATCAGATCGACGCCAGCGTGGAGGACGCCGTGCTCCGCGCACGCAGCCGGCTGCCGCAGGGGCCGGGACGCAGCGACTGTGCCGAGTGCGGCAACGCCATCCCCGAGGCGCGCCGCGCCGCAGTGCCGGGCGCTCGCCTCTGCCTTGCCTGCCAGCAGGAAGAAGACCACGAACAGGCCACCTTTGCGGGCTATAACCGACGTGGCAGCAAGGACAGCCAGCTGCGCTGAGACGATCAGCGCGGCAGTTCTTCCCAGAGCTTGTCGAGCCGCTTGCGCGAGACCGGCCCCACGGTGCCGAGCTGCTGGGCAAAAAGCGAAATACGGTACTCCTCGATCATCCAGCGGTATTCGGCCACCACGTCCGCGTCCGGATCTGCCGTGGGGTTGCGCTTGTGCCAGCTGTCGAGCCGCTCCTGCAGGGCGGCAAGCTCGCGCACACAGTCGCGGTCCTTGACGAGACGCCCGCCGAGTTTCTCGATGCGCGCATCGATCGCGCGCAGATAGACCGGGATGCGCTCGCGCCAAACTGGTGGCACGCGCACGAGGAAGTCGGGGCGTACGAGCCGTGCAAGTTGCGCCTCGATGTCGACGCGCGCGTCCTGGAAGCCGGGCTTCTGCAATGCCTCGCGGCGCGCCAGCACGGACTGGAAAGCGCTTGCCACCTCGCCCAGCAGCGCCTCCATCTGCCGCGCGCGCCCTGTCAGCGTCGCCTTGCAGTCGGCCTCCATCAACGCGAAGCGGGCCGGATCACGCACCCCGAGCGCGTCCGCAGGCAAACAGCCGTCCACCGCTGCAAGCAAGATGTCCTCGATCAGCGCGTCGCGTCCGAAGCGCGATCCGAGCACCAGCAGGCTCCGCGTATCCCGGAGCAGGTTGCGGCGCAGCCACGCTGCCTCCTGCGTGCAGGCGATCAGCAGCAGTCGACGCAGGCCCGCCCGATGGACCCTTGCAGCTTCGCCGGCATCCGCGAGTGTCTCGACACGCACGGTATCACCAGCGTCACGCACGACCGGAAAGCCGGGCAGATCGAGCCCCACGCCCTTCACCCGCACGGTGTCTGGCAGGGCACCGAAGCTCCACCGCGTGATGCCGCTCTGCACCAGTTGCTGGGGTGCGGCGCGCTTCACCTCACCGCGCGAGCGCTCGACAAAATCGCGCCTTATCGCGTCGATGTCGCGTCCTTCCGCCACGATCTCGCCGCTGGCGGCCACCAGGCGCAGGTTCATGCGATAGAAGGGATCAAGGGATGCCTCGTCCCAGGCCTCGCGCGGAATGACGACCCCGCGCAGGTCCTTCAGTACCGCCGCCAGCGCCTCGCACAACGGCTGATCCGCGCGCGATATCCGCCCGAGCACGGCATCCACGGTATCGGGCACCGGCACCAGCGGGCGGCGGTGCTGTTTGGGCAGGCCCTTGAACAGCGCGATGATCTTGTCGCGCAGCAAACCCGGCACCAGCCACCCGGGCAGATGACGCGGAAAACGCTCGAGCAGTGCAAGCGGCAGCACGGCGGTGACGCCATCAGCCGCGTGGCCCGGCTCGTAGCGGTAGACCAACGGAACGCGCAGGCTTTCCCAGTCGAGCGCGTCCGGGAACTGGGCCATGCCAGGCTCGGCGCCGGCGTTGCGCAGCAGCAGCTCGCGCGGCATGCACAGAGCCTCGCGGTGGCGCGGCAGTTCGGCGCGCAGCCATTTCTCGAGCGAGGGGTGGTCGCAGACCGTGGCCGGCAGGCGCTCGTCGTAGAAGGCGTAGAGCACCTTGTCTTCGACCAGCAGGTCCCGGCGACGCCCGCGGGATTCGAGCTCCTCGATCTCGGCGAGCAGCGCCCGGTTGTGCTGCCAGAAACGCTGCGTGCTGCGGTAATCACCCTCGACCAGCGCCGCCTGGATGAAAATCCTGCGCGCCTCCACGGGGTCGATTTTCGCGTAATCGATGCTGCGCGCATCGGACACCAGAAGCCCCAGCAGCCGCACCCGCTCGGTAGCGAGCACCTTGCCCGCCCGCGCGGCCCAGTGCGGCTCATGATGCTCGCGCTTCACCAGCGGATCGGCCCAGGGAAACACCCATTCGGGCTTGATCACCGCCGCGTGACGTCCGTAGAGGCGCGTGGTCTCGACCAACTCCGCGCACACCAGCCACTTCGGCTGCTTGCGGAACAGCGCGGAGCCCGGATGCACCGCGAAACGACGCCCCCGAACGCCCTCGTAATCGCGCTCCTCGGTGCGGATGCCGATGTGCGTCAGCATTCCCGCGAGAATGGCACGGTGCAGCGTCTCGTCGG
>CAJADV010000576.1 GCA_903938575.1 uncultured Gammaproteobacteria bacterium | reverse complement strand
GCGAGCGCGGCTGCGCGCGTGGCGTCTTCCCCGAGCAGATCCAGCACCACGCCGCCAACATCGGTCTTGTGAGGTATGTCGGGCGAGCGGATCTTCAGCGCCACGGGGCCACCGATGCGCGCGGCCACCGCACCGGCCGCCGCCGCGTCGGCTACTTCCTCCGTGTGCAGTACGGTGAAGCCGAAGTCAGCTAGCAGCGCGCGGGCCTGCGCAACCGGGAGCCACTGCGCGCCGGTGTCCAATAGCGCTGCAATGCGGGAGCGCCATGCCGCGGCGGCGGGCGCCTGCAGTTCGGGCATCGACTCGGGGGTCTCTATCAGGGTTTGCCGGCCGCGCCGGTGCGCGACAACATGCATGAATGCCCGCACGCCCTGCTCGGGCGTGGGGAAAGCGGGGATGCCCGCCTGCTCAACCAGACGGCTTGCCTGCTCCGCGCGGCTGCCACCCACCCAGCTGCACAGTAGCGCCCTGCCGGCGCGTTCCTTCATGGCGGCGATGATCGCCGCGGCCGCCAGATCTGCGGGGCAGACGGCCGTCGGGCAGTGGATCAGCAGTACCGCGTCGACGCCGGGGTCTGCGGCCACCAGTGCGGCGGCCTGCGCCAGTCGCGCGGGGGGCGCATCGCCGATCACATCGACGGGATTGCTGCGCGACCAGTTGGCCGGAAGCAGTGCGTCGAGGGCGGCTGTGGTGGCCGGGGAGAGCACGGCAAGCGTGCCGTTGCGCCCGGCCAGCGCGTCTGCCGCAAGTACCGCCATGCCGCCGCCGTTGGTGACGATGGCGAGGCGCTCCCCGCGCAGACGCGGTATGCGGGCTAGCGATTCGGCCGCATCGAAGAGTTCCTCCAGCGTATCGACCCGCAGGATGCCGGTGCGGCGGAACACGGCATCGTAGACGGCATCGCTGCCGGCCATGGCGCCGGTGTGGGTGGCAGCCGCGCGAGCCCCGGCGGCAAAGCGACCGCCCTTCACCACCAGCACGGGTTTGCTGCGCGCGGCGGCTCGCGCGGCCGAGACGAACTTGCGTGCGGAACCCACCGCTTCCACATAGAGCAGGATGGCCTCGGTCTGCGGGTCATCGGCCAGGAAGTCGAGCAGATCGCCGAGGTCTACATCTGCCATATCGCCCAGCGACACCACCTGCGAGAAGCCGATGCCGCGGGCCTCCGCCCAATCCATCATCGAGGTGACGATGGCGCCCGACTGTGCGACGAATGCGAGCTTGCCGGGCTGGGCGCCAAGGTGCGAGAAGGTGGCGTTAAGCCCTGCCAGCGGCGCCATCACGCCGAGGCAGTTGGGGCCGACGATCCGCACCCCGTAGCGCCGTGCCGTTGCCATCAGCCCGGCGCGCGAGGCGGCGATGGCCGCCGGCTCGCCCATAGCGGCGCTGATCAGCACCACGGCCCGCGTGCCGCGCTCGCCCAGCGTCTCGACGATGGCCGCGGCACTGTGGAAGGGCGTGGCGATGATGGCCAGATCGGGGGCGGCGGGGAGCGCCGCTGCGTCGGGAAAGCAGGGCGCGCCGTGCACGCTCGTGTACTTGGGGTTGACCCCCCACACCTTGCCCGTGAAGCCGCCGCGCAGGATGTTCTGCATCAGCACGCTGGCGATGGCCCCGTTGCGCTCGGTGGCGCCGAAGACGGCCACGCTGGCGGGCGCGCGGAACTTCCCCAGGTGACGAATACTCATCGCAGTCTCCGGGCCGCATAGTCCGTACAGTCTACTGACCAGCCCACGGGAATGAGTACACTTCGCGGATCAGACGCAGGGGGTTTCCATGAGCCAGCGCAAGCCGGTAGCGATAGTCACGGGCGCGAGCCGCGGAGCGGGGCGCGGCATCGCCGTTGCGCTCGGCAGCTGCGGCTACACCGTGTATGTGAGCGGACGCAGCCAGAACCCGGGTGACGCGGATCTCCCGGGCACCATCCACGCCACCGCGCGTCAGGTGGATGCCGCGGGCGGCACCGGAGTCGCCGTGGCCTGCGACCACGCCGACGATACGCAGGTAGAGGCTCTTTTCGCCCGGGTGCAGTCCGAGCAGGGCCGTCTCGACGTGCTGGTGAACAATGCCTGCGCGATCCCCGACGAACTGGTGCAGCCCGGGGGCTTCTGGGAGAAACCCCTGTCCATGCTCCGGATCCTCGATGTGGGCATGCGCTCGCACTACGTGGCGAGCTGGCACGCGGTGCCGCTCATGCTGCCGCAGCAGAGCGGCCTGATCGTGAACACCTCATCCTTCGGCGGTCACTGCTACATGCATGGCCCGGCCTACGGGGCAGGCAAGGCGGCGGTCGACAAGATGGCCCATGACATGGCCGTCGAGTTGCGCCCGCATGGCATCGCGGCGGTCTCGATCTGGATGGGCCTGCTGCGTACCGAGCGTACCGAGCGCGCCCTCGCGGATCCTGAACTTGCGCGTCACTATGCGCACCTGCTCGATGCCATGGAAAGCCCCGGATTTACCGGCCGGGTGATCGAGGCGCTGGCCCGCGATCCCCAGCGTATGGAGCGCTCCGGGCGCATCCTGATCGGCGCCGAACTTGCCGCGGAGTACGGGATCCATGACGAGGGTGGCCGTCAGCCGCCCTCGCACCGGCCGATGCTGGGCGACCCGACGGAGTTTGGTGCGGCGGTCATCCAGTGAGGAGGCGAGGCTCGGCGGGCACACCGCAGAACCTGCACGTTCGTCCGAGATTTGCTCGACAAGCTATTGATTTATAGAAGCCGTTTTGTTTTTACTGGAAGGCGACGCGACTCCCGCGTCGCGCCATGAACGTTCCGGAGAGCCACGCATGTCAGTCCTGCCCACGGGTAAATTCGCCGATTGTCCGAACGGTTACCGGATGCACTACCTCGATGTGGGGCAGGGCCCGGTCGTGGCTTTCCTGCATGGCAGTGGTCCCGGCGCCAGCGCCTACAGCAATTTCAAGGGCAACTACCCCTACCTGGTCGAGCGCGGCTACCGGTGCCTGGTGATCGACCACATCGGTTACGGCTTCTCCGACAAGCCCGACGATGTCGACTACACCCTCGAGTTCTTCTCGCAGTGCATCCGCCAAACCCTTGATCACGCTGGGGTCAGTCGCTGCGCGCTGGTGGGCAATTCACTCGGTGGTGCCGTGGCGCTGCAGTTCGCACTTGAAAATCCCGCCATGACGGAGAAGCTGATCCTGATGGCCCCGGGTGGCCTGAACGCCAAGGAAGAATATTTCCAGATGCCCGGTATGGCGAAGCTCGGGCAGGTGTTCTCGTCGGGACAGGCCGTGACGCCGGCCGTCATGAAGGACCTTTTCGCTACCTGCCTGATGCATGACTCGCAGTACGCCACCGATGGCCTGGTCGCCGAGCGCATGGAAGTGATGAAGCTGATGAACTCGCGTGTGATGGCCACCATGCGGGTGCCCGAACTCACCGCGCGCCTGCACGAACTGGCGATGCCGGTGCTGGGCTTCTGGGGCATGAACGAGCGCATGATGCCCGAGTCGGGTATTTTCAAACTCGCCAAGAACACCCCCGACATCCGGCTGGTGCTGGTTTCCAACTGCGGCCACTGGGTCATGGTGGAGCACGAGGCGATGTTCAACCGCACGACCCACGACTTCCTGGTGAACACATGAACGCAACTGACTTTGCACGCCTTGGCGATGAGCTCTACGCGGCGCTGCGCGCCGGGACTGTGCTGGCCCCGCTCACCGACCGTGAACCCGGCATCACCATCGACGACGCCTACCACATCTCGCTGCGCTTCCTCGAGCGGCGCATCGCCGATGGCGAGAAAGTGATCGGCAAAAAGATTGGCGTCACCTCCAAACCCGTGCAGGACATGCTGGGCGTGCATCAGCCCGACTTCGGCTTCCTCACCGATCGCATGCATTACCCCAACGGTGCGGCCATCACCGTGGCGGGCAACCTGATTGCCCCGCGCGCCGAGGCCGAGATCGCCTTCCGGTTAAAGGCGGACCTGGTCGGTCCGAACATCACCGAGGCCGATGTGCTTGCGGCTACCGAATGCATCATGCCGTGCTTCGAGATCGTGGATTCGCGCATCCGCGACTGGAAGATCCGGATCCAGGACACCGTCGCCGACAACGCCTCCTGTGGCGTGTTCGTGCTGGGTGATGCCGAGCGTGATCCGCACGATTTTGATTTGCCGGCGCTGCACGTGCGGGTGTTCAAGAACGGCCAGCCCCTGAGCGAGGGCCGCGGTGCTGCTGTGCAGGGCAACCCGCTCACGGCCGTGGCCTGGCTGGCCAACACGCTTGGCCGCTACGACATCCCCTTCAAGGCCGGAGACATCATCCTTTCGGGCTCGGTGGTTCCCTTGGAGCCCGTGAAAGCGGGTGATGTGATGCGCTGCGTGGTCGAGGGTTTCGGCGAGGCGAGTTGCTCCTTCGTCTGAGCGGAGCGCTCCGCGCGGTCTCAGTTGCGGGAACCATGGAGATGGATGTCACGAGCGCTGGGGTGTTCATCGGTGCCGGCGTCATTCGCGCCGCGCTTGCCGCGAGCCTTAGCGTTTCCGGGCGTGTGGCTGCCGCACTCTTGGGCGCGCCGCGGGTATGACGGTGACGACTCGCGTTGTATCCTTGGCGCCCCGCCAAATGCCGTCACGGGCGGCACCGCGAAAGCGGTGCCTTGCAGGTATGGACCGCGGGCGGTCGCGTCGACTTTTCGGGTGTGAGGACATGAGATGAGCAAGAAGATCAAGGCTGCGATCATCGGGCCCGGCAACATCGGCACCGACCTCCTGATGAAGGCGCTGCGCTCCGAGTGGATCGAGCCGGTATGGATGGTGGGGGTGGAACCGGATTCGCCCGGTTTGAGTCGCGCCCGTGAGATGGGCCTGAAGACCACCTCCGACGGGGTAGACGGCCTGGTGCCCTTCATGAAAGCCGACGGGGTGCAGATCTGCTTCGATGCCACCTCCGCGTATGTGCATGCCGCCAATTCCGCGAAGGTCACGGCCCAGGGTGCGCTGATGATCGACCTGACGCCCGCTGCCATCGGGCCCTTCTGCGTGCCGCCGGTCAATCTGAAGGATCACGTCGGCAAGCGCGAGATGAACGTCAACATGGTCACCTGCGGCGGGCAGGCCACCATTCCGATGGTGTACGCGGTAAGCCGCGTGCAGAAGGTCGCTTACGGCGAGATCATCGCTACCGTGTCTTCCAAGTCCGTGGGCCCCGGCACGCGCAAGAACATCGATGAATTCACCCGTACCACCGCGGGTGCGGTAGAGCAGGTGGGTGGCGCTGCCGAGGGCAAGGCGATCATCGTCATAAACCCCGCTGAGCCGCCGCTCATCATGCGCAACACCATCCACTGCCTCACCGAGGATGTACCCGACGAGGAGGCGATCACCCGCTCGGTGCACCAGATGGTTGCCGAAGTACAGAAATACGTGCCCGGCTACACGCTGAAAAACGGCCCCGTTTTCGACGGCAAGCGCGTCACGGTGTGGATGGAGGTGGCCGGACTCGGTGACTTCCTGCCGCGCTATGCCGGCAACCTCGACATCATGACCGCCGCAGCCTTGCGCACGGCCGAGATGTTTGCCGAGGAGATGGCCGGCGGGCGCTTGGTGCTGTAGGAGCACGGTGCAGCGGCGCCAGTGCCTCGGTGGGCGGCGCCAGGATGTGGTTGTCACCGGCGGCTGGT
>CAJADV010000575.1 GCA_903938575.1 uncultured Gammaproteobacteria bacterium | reverse complement strand
TTGTCTATCGCCGCCATCCTCACGCGGGAAGATCCGCGCGATGCCTTCGTGTCCAACCGGTATGGCACGCTGGCCGCGTTGCCGCCGGGCGCGCGGGTGGGCACCTCGAGCCTGCGTCGCCAGTGCCAGATCCGCGCCATGCGTCCCGACCTCGAACTTCTGGATCTGCGCGGCAACGTGAACACCCGCCTCGCGCGCCTCGATGCCGACGAATACGACGCCATCGTGCTTGCCGCGGCGGGGTTGCGCCGGCTCGGCATGGCCGAGCGCATCGCCGACGCCCTTGACCCGGATACGCTGCTCCCGGCGGTCGGTCAGGGCGCTATCGGCATCGAGATCCGGGACGACGACCGTGAATTGCATGCGCTGCTGGGCTCGCTCCACGACACTGACACCGCAAGCTGCGTGCTCGCCGAGCGCGCCCTGAACCGCGCGCTGCAGGGAGGCTGTCAGGTGCCCATAGCCGCGCACGCGATGCTCGAGGGCGGAACCATCCGGCTGCGCGCGCTGGTCGGCACTGTCGATGGCACGCGCATTCTGCACGCGGCAGGCAGCGGCCCGCGCGATGCGCCCGAGCGGCTCGGCGAGTCGGTGGCGGCACAGCTGCTCGCCGACGGCGCAGCCGCGATCCTGCGCGAGTTGGCCGACGCGGAAGGACGCGATGCCCGATGAACTGCGAGGCGTCGTCGCGCTGGTGACCCGTCCGGCGGGGCAGGGCGACGCCCTCGCCGCAGCGATCCGCCACCGCGGCGGTCGTGCGCTCGAATGCCCTCTTCTCGCGATACAGCCCCTTGCCCCTGATCCACTCGCGCTGGCGGAGCAGCTGTCGCAGTGTCAGATCGCTATTTTCATCAGTACCAATGCCGTGTCCTGCGCGCTGGCCGCGGTGCGCGCGGCAGGCCTCGTCTGGCCGCCCGCGATCTGCTGTCTCGCGGTGGGATCTGCCACGCGCGATGCGCTGCGCCGCGAGGGCCTTGCCGCCAGCGATGCCGGGGGCGAGGTGATGAACTCCGAGGAACTGCTGCGCCATCCTGCGCTCGCCGCGGCGAGTGGCCTTCGCGTTCTCGTGTTCAAGGGCGAGGGTGGTCGTGAATTCCTCGCCGCCGGGCTGCGCGCGCGCGGCGCCGTGGTCGAGGAGTGCGCCCTCTACCGCCGCGAGCTTCCCGCCGATGCATCAGTGGTGCTCGAGCGTTTGTTGGATGCGAACCGTGTGAACGTGTTCCTGGCCAACAGCGGCGAGACCCTCGCGAACCTGCTTGGCTTGCTCGAGGGGATGCCCGCTGGCAAAGTACCGGGCGGGGCCTTTTTCCTGGTTCCCGGCGAACGGGTTGCCGCTGAGGCCAGGTGGCCATCGCAGGCGCGCGTGGTGACAGCCCGCAACGCGAGCGACGCGGCGATGCTCGAGGCACTCGAAGGCATCGCGCAGGCCCTGGGCGGCAAGGCGGAACAGACATGAAAGACCAGCCGGCATCCCGTACCCCCGACATTCCCGTGCTCACTCCCCCGCCGCCATACCCGGCCCCACGCGGCGGCGGCAGGGCCTGGCTTGCTCTGCTGGTGGCGCTCGGCGCTGCCGGCGGGACCGGCTGGATGTGGCTTGCCTTCGAGCGTATGCAGTCCGAGGTGGCCGAACTGAGGTCACGCCCGGTTGAATGGCCGGGCGCGGCAGCCCTGCAGACCGGGCTTGCCGAGTCCCGACAGGCGATTGCCGCCGCCGATGCGCGCGCTGCGTCCCTCGAGAAGACCCAGCGTGAACTCCGCGAAACTGTAGATGCGGCCGAACGC
>CAJADV010000574.1 GCA_903938575.1 uncultured Gammaproteobacteria bacterium | reverse complement strand
GTCATCTGGCTGCCGGCATGATCCTCGGGGTGAGCGCCCCGGATCCCGCCGCGGAACGCGCGCATCTGCCCTTCGATGTAGCCCGCGTCCTGCCCGGCGATGCCGGGTGCCTCCTTCGGGCGCAAACCCTGGCCCAGTTCGCCATGACAACTGGCGCAGCCGCTCCAGTGTGCGGCGGCTACTGCCGCGGGGTCAGCCCAGGCGGGCGTCGACAGCAGCAGGAGCAGAAGCAGCAGGCCGTGATGCCGGTTCATGGGGCAGGTGTGTCTGTGTCGATGAATTCCACGGCCGGTTTGGGCCGCCGATCCATGCGCAGGCTGAACACGTCGCGGGCTGCGTAGTGGCCCACGCCATCGAAGAACCACTTGATCAAGCCGATCCGCGCGAGATCGATCTCGGCGAGCACCAGAGTCTCCGTATCGAAGACCGGCGGAGCGAGATACTCCCCACCGGGGGCGATGATGGCGCTGCCGCCGTGCGTGTGGAAATGCGCCGCCGTGCGGTCAGGGGCCGGAACGCCCGCGCCCACCCGGTCGGGCGACATGAGCTCGCGCGCCACGATGACGAAGCAACCGTTCTCGTGCGAGAGATGCCGCGTGGATGCATCGATCAGCCCGTCGATGAAGGCGTGTCCGGGCCAGGCGGCCGCGTGGATCTGTTCACCCATCTCGCAGAGTGCATAGCGCGCGGGCGCCATCTGGTGCTCGAAACAGTTGAGACCGCCCAGCTTGCCGAGTGGCGTGTCGTAGACCGCGAGATCCGAGCCGTCACCCCTGCCCCAAACGAGCCGCTCTGCCTGCGTCGGGATCAGCTTGCGGTGATTGCCGAGCAAGCGACCATCCGCGCCGATGTAGGCGAGCGAGCAGTAGATCGTGCTGCCCACGCGCTCGTTGTGCCCCATCACCACCGTCATGCTGTGCTCGGCGGCAGCGGCGCGGATCAGCCCGAACTCAGGGCCATCGAGGCTCACAGCGCGCTCGAAAAGAAGCTGGCGGTAGACCTGATACTCCGGGTCTGACGGCATGATGCCCGACCAGTACGGATAGCCGACCAGCCAGGCCTCGGGAAAGACCAGCAGCCGCGCGCCCTGCACGGCTGCCTCGGCGATCGCCGCGGCGGCTTTTTCCGCACCGCGCATCGGCTCGAGGAATTCCGGCGCCCACTGCACCGCGCCCGCCACGAAACTGCCTGCGAATCTGCTCATGCCGAGCCTCCAGCAACACACCACCTGTCCGGCGTCAGACTACCTCAGCCCGACTGAGGGCCAACAGCCTGGACGCGGCGACACCGCGTTGCTCCTTGCGAGTAAGGCGCACGACCCAAAAGCCCCGCTGCGAGCCGGCATGGACCGGCGCGCAGCGACGCAGAGGTATCAGAACCGGTACGTGCCGGTGACGCCCATGATCCGCGGCGTGCCCACGTGCGAGAAGGTGGTGGCCGCAAAGAACAGGTTGCCGTCGAAGGGAATACGGAACTTGCTCACCGCATAGCTCTCGTCGGTGCAATTGCGGCACCAGGCTGCGAGTTCCCACTTCTCGTCCGGCGTCTTCACACCGGCGCGCAACGTGAGCAGCGCGTAGCCATCCTGCTCGGTGTCGTAGCTCAGGATTTCGGCCGAGAGGCGCTGATCGGTACGCATGAACACGTTGCCGTTCAGGAACAGCGTGAGTGAATCACTGACCGGCGTCTCGAAGTTCGCGCCGACGGTGCCGGTCCACTCCGAGGCGAAAGGCAGGTCCTGACCATCGAGATCGGCCACACCGGAGAGTGTGCCGGTGCCGTTGTCGTAGGTGGCATCGAGCCACTGTACCGAGGCGTTCAGCGTGAGGGCCTCAGTGACCGCCAGCGTGCCCTCGAGCTCTACACCCTGCGAGGTCGCGCCCTTGGCCGTGGACACGGCGAAGGCACCATCAGCCGGTCGCAGCACCTGCACCTGCAGGTCATCGAACTGGGTGTGCCACGCGGCCACCAGCAAGCGCAGCCGCTGATCGAGGAGATCGGATTTCAGTCCGATCTCGACACTGTCGGCGGTTTCCTTGTCGAAGGTCGGGTCCTGACCGGGCAGCGGACCGACCGGGCCACCGGGAGTCAGGAGAAACTGCGTGCCCGCCGCATCGCGGGTCATGCTGATGCCGCCCGACTTGTAGCCATGGGTGTAGCTGACATAGCCCATGACGTTCTCGGCGAAGTCGTACTGAAGGCTCGCCGTGTAGGTGGGCTCGCTGTCGTCTTTCTGCGCGTCGTAGTCGTATACGAAACCGAGCGGGAACACGGTGGGAATGGGCGGACCACCGGGTGCGACGGGCTGGTCGTTGACCAGGGAGCCGTCCTTCTGGTCGTCGGTGTAGCGGCCGCCCAGCGTGAGCGCGAGACGGTCGTTGATGTGCAGGGTGCCTTGGGCAAAGGCCGCCATGGACTCGGTCTCCTGCTCAAAGGAGGCGAGGTAGGCGCGGTAGTTCGGCGCGTGCCAGAAGAAAATGCCGCCGAAGCTGCCCTGGCTGCCCCAGATGAACTCGTTCTCGAGTTCGATCTTTTCCTTGGAGTAATAGGCACCCACGGTCCACTCGAAGCCGCTCGCGATGCTATCGGAATCCCCGGCGAGACGCAGTTCCTGCGACAGCAGCGAGACCTTGGGCAGGTTCTGGTTCGACAGCAGCGTATCAACGCCAGTGAAGTCGTTGTCCTTGAAGTTGCTGTCCTGGTAATCGCGCCAGGCGCTGATCGAGGTGAGCGCCGCGGCGCCGAAGTCCCAGTTGATCTCCGCCGACAACCCTTTGTCTTTGGCCTTCAGGCGCGGATCGATGTTCAGGTCGACCTTGTAGTCCTCGATGTTGGCCGGATCAATGACCTGCGAGCCGATGGAGCCTGCGATGGGGCCATTGAAGGCTCCCGAACGCGGATCGTTCTCGTAGCGCAGCGCGGTGCAGCAGGCCTCGTCGAGTTCGGCGTAGTCGGCGATCACGCGGATGCTGAGATCGTCGGTGGGCACCAGCAGCAACTGGCCACGCAGGCTGTAGCGGTCGAGATCGGCGATCTCCTTGCCCGTCACCACGTTGTCGAGCCAGCCGTCGCCCTTGGCCCAGGAACCGGTCAGGCGCAGTGCGGCCGTGGAACTGAGCGGCAGGTTCACCATGCCGTTGGCGCGCACACGGTTGTATTCCTCGTAGCTCAGGTCAACGGAGCCGGCGGTCTTCTCGAGATCGGGTTTGTGCGTGTACATGGTCACGACGCCGCCCGAGGTGTTCTTGCCGAAGAGCGTGCCCTGCGGCCCCTTCAGCACTTCGATGCGCTCCATGTCGACCAGGTCGGTGCTGGCCAGAAGGCCCGAGCGGCTGCGGTAGACGCCATCAAGGAAGGTGGCGACCGTGGGTTCAAAGCCCATGTTGAACACGGAGGTGCCAAGGCCACGCAGTGCGAACGCGGTGCCCTGCGAGGGCGGATCGACGGCGCGGACCTCAAGGGCCGGCACGGCAGCGCGCAAATCAAAGATATCGTTCACCACCGCGGACCTCAGGGCATCACCCGACAGCGCTGAGATGGCGATAGGCACGTCCTGCAGTGACTGCTCGCGTTTCTGCGCAGTCACGATGATTTCCTCGAGCGCAGCCTGCGAGAAGGCTGGCGCCGTGAGGGCGGCAAGTGCGACCGCGAGTGCGGTACGGGCAAGGCTGTTATGCGTGTTCATATGTGCTGTTCCCCTGTGGTTGTCCCATGGACGCGGTTGAAGGCTAGGCCAACAACCCTGTGGGCGATTATTCGATCAACGCCTAATGGTTATTCGAAAGCCAGAAATTCCGGGCTCAGGGGCTGCCCCCGTTGCTGTTGCCCATGTCGAGAACGATCTTCCAGGTCCCATCGCCCTGACGCTGCCAGATGAACAGGAACTTGCCCTGCTCGACGCCCCAGGGGGACTTGCCATCGGACTTGTTCACGAACTCGCTGGTGTACTCGCCGCGGGTCCAGGCGATGTTGCCGTCGACCCGCACCTCGGTCACCGTCACGTCGAAGCGCGCGAGACGGAAGTAGCTCTCCACAGCCGCGGCGAATGCGCGGATCGCGGGCTTTCCGGCGTCGACCGGCCGGCGGTTGTGCATGGCCACCGCGTCGTCGGCGAACACCTCGAGCCAGCGCGCGTAATCCCCGGCCTTGAAGGGAGCGACGTAGTCCTCGGCCACCATCCGCCGGAATCCTGCCTCATCCGGGGCACGGGGATGGGCAGCGCAGCCCGCGAGCAACAGGAACGACAGCAGGATCAACGGCAGGTGCGGGCGTGGGGATTTCATGCGGCTTCTCCGGCCTGGCGTTCGGCAAGCTGGCGCCGGATCTCGGCGTGGCGACGCTCGTCGATCGGGTAATTGAAAAGCACCGCCGCGCCCGGCAGCGCGAGCAGCAACGGCAGCCCCAGCGCCACGAAGGCGAGCGCCCCAGCGCCTGCTCCCGTGGCGGGCACGAACCCAAGGGCACCGGCGAGCGGCAGTGCGAGGCCAACGCCCACTGCCAGCGCGGTTTTCTGCACGAAGAAGTACAGCGCCATGTAGAACGCCGCGTCGTCGCCGGCCCCATGGAGCATGCCGTACTCCACCGCATCGGCCACCAGCGCCGGCGGCATGACCCAGATGAAGGACGTGACCGCACCCATCAGCATGAACACCGCCAGCGCAGCGCCGAAGGCACCCTTGCCCACCAGCAGGAACAGCGGCGCCAGCGCGAAATAGAGAATCGCTCCGAAAATGAGCGCGCGATGTCGGCCGATGCGATTACCCAGTTGAACCGCCAGCGGCAGGAAGAGGATTGCAGCAATGTACTGCCAGAACACGAAGGCAAGGAACGCCGAGCGCGGCAACTCCAGCGTGAACTGCACCATGAAGAGCACCATCGCGTTCCAGACGGCGCCGCCCAGCCACAAAAGGAACACGCCGCCCAGCAGGCGCAGCAGCGGCGGATTCAACCGCAGCTCGGCCACCGCTGTAGCAAGACTCCGGCGCCCGGTCTCGAGGAATGGCGCCGCCGGCACCGCGTACAGGGACCACAGCACACCGATCGGCAGCAGCACACTCGCGGTGATCGAGAACACCCGCAGGATTTCTCGCAGCGGCGGGTCATCGCCCGACAGCAGGAGCAGCGGCAGGCCGGTGGCGAGCAGCGTCCCGATCATGGTGCCGGCCTCGCGCCAGCCGTTGATGCGCGTGCGCTCGGCATAGTCACGCGAGAGTTCCGCTCCCCACGAGAGGTAGGGGATCTGCACCGCGGCCAGTGCCACGTAGAACAGAAAAGCGGTGACGCCGAGATAGAGCACGCCTGCCCCCGCGGGCGGCTGACAGAAGGCCCAGATGCCGACCACCAGCAGCGGCATGCCAAGGCCCAGCCAGGGTTTGCGGCGCCCCCAGCGCGAGCGCGTGCGGTCGGAGAGGTTGCCGAAAACCGGATCGATCACCGCATCCCAGGCGCGGGCGAGAAAAAACACCAGCCCCACGGTGGCGAGATCAAGGCCTAGCTCCACCGCATAGAGCGCCGGCACGTAGACGATCAGTTGCATCATCAACATCGACAAGGGCACCGCTGGCGCCGAGTAGGCCAGCAGCGAAGTGCGCGACGGTCCCGTTCCCTGCATGTTGCGGGCTCCCTTGGCAGCAATGGGCTGGCGGATCACAGACTAGTGCCAGCGGGCACATCAGCTCTTATGCGATACGGAGAGAGCCTTATGCAATGAAACTGCGATCGCATAAGTGCGCCGCGTGCCTGCAAAGGCAGCCTCTCGCCAGCCGCACTTATACTCCTCACGACGATATCCGCAGGAACCCCGCCATGAGCAGACCAGGCCGGCAGCAGAAGGATGGGGGCGGCATCACGCGCCGGCAGCTTATGGCGGCGCTGGGACAGCTCGGCATCGGCAGCCTGCTGGGCGCCTGCGCCGCGCCGTCCGGCAACGCCGCCTGGCGCCTGCCCGGTGCCGGCACGGTGGTGCATCGCGGCGACCCCGACTACGAGACCTGGCGCAGCGCCATGCCCTGGCAGGGCTGGGTGGCGCCACGCCGACCGGAGTCCATCGTCCGGCCCGCCGACCGCACGCAACTGTGCGAGGCATTGCAGCAAGCCCGCCGACAGGGACAGCGCGTGGCGATCAAATCAGGCGGCCACAGCGTGAGCGAAGCCTTCCTGCGTGACGGCGGCATGCTGGTCGACCTGCACGCATTCCGGGGCGTGGACGTCGATGCGGGCAGCGCGACGGCCGCGGTGGAACCCTCTCTTTGGGGGCGGGATCTCGCCCTGCACCTGACCCGGGCGGGACTCGCCTTTCCAGTGGCGCATTGCGCCACCGTGCCCATGGGCGGCTACCTGCTGGGCGGTGGCGTGGGCATCAACACAGACCAGTGGGGCATTGGCTGCCACGCCGTGACGGGCGCGGAGGTGATGCTCGCCGATGGCACGCTCGTGGATGCCGGCTCAGCGGGCCACGAGGACCTGCTGTGGGCCGTCCGCGGCGCCGGCACGGGTTTCTTCGGTGTGATCACGCGCTATCGCCTGCGCTGCGCACCGCTGCCACGGGACATTCGCGAGAACGTCTTCGTGTTTCCCGCCGCACGCGCAGCCGAGGTGGTGGAGTGGCTCGAGGCGCTGGTCGAGCAAGGCATGCCTGATACCGAAGTCATGCTCCTGCTGGCGAACAGCCCGGGGCCCTCGGCCGGAGCGCCGCCGGTGACGCTATGCATCGCGCGGGTGGTGTTTTTCTGCGCCTCGGAAAACGCGAGCCGCGAGCGACTCGCGCAGGTACTCGCGGGACCCATGGCGTCGCAGGCCCTTTTCAAGGAAACGATGAAAGCTGCGACCATCGACAGCCTGATGATCGGCAGCGTCGACGCCGCGCGCGGGCTCGGCTTCGGGCGTTCGCATGTGAACACCATCTGGACCGCGCGAACAGCAGAGGCCGCGACGGCAGCGGCTGCGCAGGTGAGCCTTGCGCCCTCCCCCAAATCACACGCCGTGATTTCCCTGCGCAAGCACACCGCGCTGCGGGATGACGCCTGCTTCTCGGCGCTGGATCGGGGTTTCGTGGGGTGTTACGGCGTCTGGGACAAGGCGTCCGACGACGCGGCGAACATCGCGTGGTCGGAGGCATCGCGCGAGGCCCTGCAGCCCTACGCGAGCGGCAACTACATCAACGAGCTCGATGCCTTCCGGCGCCCCGATCTGTTGGAGCGTGCGTTTTCAGCGCAGGCCTTCGCCCGCCTGCAGGCGCTGCGCAAGCGCTATGACCCGCAGGGCCTCTTCCACGACTTCCCGGGGCTCAGCTGAGGGCAGGCCAGGCGAACTCCACGGCCTGCTGGCGGGTGTAGCTCTCGAGGCCGCGCATGCCGCCCTCGATGCCGTAGCCCGACTGCCCCGCGGGCTCCGCGCTGTGCGCGAACCCTGCGGCAGGCACGGGCGGCACGGGGGCACAACACACGCGCACCTTGCCGGCACGCAGCTGCGACGACACGCGGTGGCCCCGCGCGAGATCGCGCGTCCAGACGCTGGCGGCCAACCCGTAGCGGCTGTGGTTGGCGAGCGCCACGGCTTCCTGCTCGCTGCGGAAGGGAAACACCGTGATCACGGGACCGAAGATTTCCTCCTGCGCCAGCGAGCTATCGGCATCGGCACCTGCAAAGACCGTGGGCCCGACATAACAGCTGCCACCCCCGCCCGCGGGAGCGCGACCATCGAGCAACAGGTCTGCACCCTCGCCGATGCCCGCCTCGATGAAACCGCGCACGCGCGCGGCCTGCGCGGGACTGGCAAGCGGGCCGAAGCCCGTCGCAGGATCGCGCGGATGACCAACCCGCACCGCGCCCGTCTGCGCCAGCAGGTAGCCGAGGACGCGATCGAAGATCGAGGCCTCCACCAGCAAGCGCGTACGCGCGACACAGACCTGCCCCTGGTTCCACAGCGCGCCACCGGCGATCTGCGCCACCACCATCTCGAGCTCCGGCCCGTCCATATCCGCGAAAAGTAGTTCCGGCGATTTGCCGCCGCACTCCAGCAACAGCGGCTTGATCGTGCTCTCGCCAGTGGCGCGCAGCAGTGCGCGGCCGGTGGCCGTGGAGCCGGTGAAAGTCAG
>CAJADV010000573.1 GCA_903938575.1 uncultured Gammaproteobacteria bacterium | reverse complement strand
GTCCGGATTATCCACCCCGAATTTCTGCGTCTCATGAACAGGACGATAGAGGACAGGCGCCAAGGGATCGGCATACTCCACGTAGCGCTCGAGACCGCAGCGCAGCATGCGTGTGAGGTAGCGAAAACCCTCTGCGCGCTCCAGTGGATCGTTCTGCGATCGCTCCAGCACGATCGCTCCGGCGTGCTCCAGCGAGCGGCAAAACTCTCGCCACGCGGTGCCATCGATCACGCTGGTCTGTGAATCCACACGGTCTGTCATGTCGGCTCTTTTACTCGTCAGGAGGCTACAGCCAGATCAGACAAACACCTGTCATCCGACGGCAAGCGGCTATCTCGTGACAGAGCGCATCCCGTGCCCTGCCGTCCAGATCTACCAAAATGATCGCGCTTGAAGGCTGTCACAGCACTGCCAGCAAGAACCACTCGCATCTTGCTCGCATACCGGGAACCTGGTGCTTCTCGGCGGCACGCGAATGCGCGCCTTTCGGGTCTCGGCACAGAGACCCACCGACCGCCACCCTTAAAACCTGAAGGTATCTGCCAGCAGCTTGGTGTCGAGATACTCTCTGAAATCGACGATTTCAGAGTCCCTGAATTTCCACAGCTGCACATAGTGCGAGTTGTAGGGTCGGCCGTCTTTTGTTTCCGCCCGACCCTCAGTCTCTGTGACCACCCAATCACCTGCTGCCACCACATTGGTGATCGTCATCGATATCCCGGACGCCAGTGCGCTCATGAAGGCTTCAAATACCGCCTTCATTGCCGGCACACCCTGCAGTGCACCCGTGCTCGGCGAGTTACCATTCATCCAGAACCGGCTGTCGGCGCTAAAAGGCGCGAAAAAGTCTTCCGTGTGGGCGCGCGATTCCGCTTCAAAAACGGCTCTCACTGTCTCGATATTTTTTTGCAGCATGTTTTGCTGCTCCTTCCACACAAGAAATTGCGCGTATTCCTGAGGATCCACTTCCATTTTTCAACTCCTGCTTTGACGGACGCACACGAAAACCATACGGAGTGCTCACATTCAATTCGCATCGTGTTCGCCACAGCCGCGGAAAACCACGCTTTTTCGCGCATGGAAAGCCGGTTATCCGGATCTGCGAACGGCCGTGGATAATCACCCATGGCGCCCTTGCAGTCTCCGCCGCGAGCAGCCACGCGCTTGCCCGCGCGGCACCTCAAGAACAGCGGAGAGCACTGCGGCAATGCAAAGACTTGCGATGTGATGATCTCGGACTCGGGACCGGCGGCAGGCCTGCCCAGGCTGATTGTCGACGGCAGCGCTGCTCCATGCAGGCCACCACAGGCCCCCCGGACATGGCGGCAGCGATGGCCGCCGGCCCGACCGCGATCAAGAACTGTGGCCGCCACCTCCGAAACGGCGGCGGCGCGCCTCGGTGCGTTCTGCTGCGTGTGCCAGCGCTTCGCAGCGGCCAGCGGCGTCCAACGCGTGCCAGCCAAGTATCTCGGCGAGACTGCGCCCGCAACCGAGGCAGTTGTCTGACTCATCCAGCGTACAACGACGCACGCAGGGCGAGATCGGCACGGCCTCGCTCGCGGGGCCCACTTAGAGCTGCGCCTCCAGTGCATCGGCCAGCGTCTGCAGCACCGTCACCCGCGCAAAGCGCTTGTCGTTGGCAGGCACCACATGCCACGGCGCATGCCCGGTGGAGGTGCGCTCGATCATGTCGCAGACGGCGCGCTCGTATTTCGGCCACTTCTTGCGATTGCGCCAGTCTTCCGGCGTGATCTTGTGGCGTTTGTAGGCGACCTTCTCGCGCTCGCGGAAGCGCTTCAGCTGTTCTTCGGCGGTGATCGAGAGCCAGAACTTGAGCACGATGGTGCCGGACTCGGCCATCTGCTCCTCGAACTCGTTGATCTCGTGGTAGCCGCGCATCCAGTCGTATTCGCTGCAGAGACCCTCGACACGCTCTACCAATACCCGTCCATACCAGGAGCGGTCGAAGATGGTGGCATGCCCGTGCCGCGGGAGATGGCGCCAGAAGCGCCACAGATAGGGCTGGGCGCGCTCCTCGTCGGATGGCGCGGCGATGGGTACCACGTGGTAGAAGCGGGCATCCATGGCGCGCGTGAGGCGGCGGATCGTGCTGCCCTTGCCCGCGGCATCCATACCCTCGAAAACGCAGACCAGCGAACGATCCCGGATCCGCTTGTCACGGGTGAGCACGGCCACGCGGGCCTGGGCCTTCTCGAGCTGTTTTTCATAGCGGGTGGGTGCGATCCGCGCGCGGTAGTCGAGGGAGTTCAGCAGGTCCCGGCCATCGAGCGAGGGCGCAGGCGGCGGGGCGGGAGGCGACATGGTGGGCGCAGGGCCGTCGAGGCGGCGGCGCATCGCATCGAGCAACAACTGGCCCGCCGTGAGCGCCCGGTAGTGGGGATCGGAGCCATCGATGATCTGCCAAGGGGCCTCACCGGTGCTGGTCTCGCGCAGCGTCTCGGCCGAGATCCGGGCATAGCGCTCGTAGTTGCGCAGATGCTCCCGGTCACGCGAGGAGACGCGCCATGACATGAGCGGGTTGGCGCCGAGTTTCTTGAGGCGCTTGCGCTGCGCATCCTTGGAGAGATGGAACCAGAGCTTCAGCAGCAGCACACCCTCGGCCGCCAGCATGCGTTCGAAGTGCCTGATACGCTCGAGCTCCTGGCCAAAAACGCTCTTCTTGCTGCGACCATTGGCCCGCTCGGAGATAGGCTGCGTGTACCAGGAGCCGAAGAACATCCCGATGTTGCCCTTGCGCGGGAGCGACCTCCAGAAGGGCCACATGCGCGGACGGCCGCTGTCGGCGCCATCGCCCGACTCAAAGGCCTCGGTGCGGATATGCCGCGGGTCCATCCATTCGTTGAAGAGGTTGACGGTCTCTCCCTTACCCGCACCGTCGACGCCGGCCACCAGGATCAGGACGGGGAAATCCTGTTTTTGCAGCAGGTCGAACTGCGCCTCCAGCAAGGCTTCCCGGAGCTTTGGCTCCTCGCGCTTGTAGCGCGCCTTGGTGATGCGGTGGCCGATCTCGGCGGACTCGAACACGGGGTGGCTCCTCCTCCGGGCTTTAGCGATACGCAGCGCACGGTCTCAGGCTGGCACCGGACGCACCCCCGGGCCTCAGGCTGATCCCCGCGCCAGCAGCGCCAGCACCACCGCCACGGAGCCGAGCTCGAAGCCCACCCCGATCGTGGTGTAGGACGACCACTCCGCGCCCAGCAGCGCCGCCGCGAGCCTCGCGCTGCCAAGACCTGCGCAGAGCACGCCGTAGGTGGCAAGCACGCTGCGCGCGGAAGTGCCGCGCAGAGCACCGCCAATCAGCAGCACGCCCACAGCAGTCTGCAAGCCCCCGTAGGTGGCACGGAGATCGACCAGCCCGGGCGAGCCAGCGATAGCTGTTATGCCCACAGCCTCGCGCAGAAAGTCCGGGTACAGGAAACACCACAGGCCGTAACCCGCCCACATCAGGCCCATCAGCCCCAGAAAAATTCGTGCGGCCATGCGTTTTCCTCAGATGAATTCGACTTCGATGCCGTGCTGCTGGTGGCTGCAGAGATTCACCAGCATCTTGCCGGTGTTCATGCCCTCGAAGAGCCCGATCATCGCGTCGGGTGCGCTCTCGATTCCCTCGAAGACGGTGGAGCGCGAGTTGAGCAGGCCGTCGTGGTACCACTTGAGCATGGGCGCGAAGGCCTCGGCCTGCCGGTGCATGAAATCGCTGACGATGAAACCGCGCATCGTCAAGCGCTTGCTCACCATTAGCAGGAGATTGCGGATGCCCACGCCCTCACCGACGTCGTTGTACTGCGAAATCATCCCGCAGGCGGCGATGCGGCCTTGGGGCTTCATGCAATTCAACGCAGCCTCGAGGTGCTCTCCGCCCACGTTGTCGAAGTAGACATCGATGCCCTCGGGCGCGGCAGCGCGCAGCGTTGCCGTGAGGTCATCGGTACTGCGGTAGTTGATCGCCACATCGGCGCCCGCCTCGGCCTTCAGCCCGTGGGCTTTTTCGTCGGTGCCGCAGGAGGCAATCACACGGCACCCGTGGATTTTCGCCAGCTGGCAAGCCACCGAGCCCACGGCGCCGGCGCCACCGGAGATGAACACGGTTTCGCCGCGCTGCAGCCCTGCAACATCCAGCAGCCCGAAATAGGCGGTGAGGCCGGGCATGCCGAGCAAGCCGAGGTAGAGATCGGAGGGGGCTCCGCTCGGAGGCAACTTGGTCATGCTGCCATCACCGAGCGCGTACTCGCGCCAACCACGCATGTGCAGCACCATGTCGCCGGGCTTGTAATCCGGATGATGGGAACGCAGCACCTCACCCACCGCGCCGCCCTCGAGCGGAGTATCGAGCTGGAAGGGCGGCACATAGCTCTCGCGGTCGTACATGCGCCCGCGCATGTAGGGATCCACCGACATCCAGATGTTGCGCACCAGGAACTCGCCCGGGCCGGGCTCAGGCACCTCGACCGTCACCAGTGAGAAATTGTCCTTGCGCGGTACGCCGTGGGGGCGTGACTTGAGGTGAATCTCCCGGCTCGCGACCATGGCACTGCTCCTCGTCTCGATGATGGGTGCCCGGCGCGCTCCCCGGGGGCAGGCGGGCCGTGGCATTCTAACAACCTCAAGCACCCGGGCAGGCTGACCATGTCAACAAAAATCCGCAGGACCCTGATCACACTGGCCGCCGCAGTGGCGCTGGTTGCGGGCATACCAGCCGCACGGGCCGACTGGACACTGGACCGCCTGGTGCCAGGCGGTCCGTTCAAGGGCATTCATGGCCTCGGCATCGGGCCGGGGGGCTTGATCTACGCGGGCAGCGTGATGGGGCAGACACTGCACACCGTCGACCCCGCGACCGGCGCCGTCGGCGTATTCGTGCCGCCACCCGCGGGCCTTGCCGATGACGTTGAGTTCGCTCCGGACGGCACGGTCTACTGGACCGGGTTCACGAACGGCATGCTCCACGCCAAAAGCCCAGGCTCCGGCGTGCGGGTAATCGCGCGTGGCCTGCCCGGGCTCAATTCGCTCGCCATGGACGCCAAGGGTCGCCTCTTTGCCACGCAGGTCTTCGCGGCCGACGCGCTCTGGGAGATCGACCCCGCCGGCCTGAAGCCGCCACGCAAGATCATGGAGGGCATGGGCGGACTGAACGGCTTCGATATCGGCCCCGACGGACGACTGTGTGGCCCGTTGTGGTTCAAGGGCCAGGTCGTGTGCATTGACGTCGATACCGCCGCGATCGACGTGGTGGCCGAGGGCCTGCGGGTGGCTGCTGCAGCCAACTTCGACTCGAAGGGAAATCTCTACGCGATCGACAACGAGACCGGCGAGGTTTTCCGCATCGACCTGAAAGCCCGCACGCGCGAGCGCGTGGCCGTGGCGCCCACCAATCTCGACAACCTTGCCTTCGACGGCCAGGACCGGCTGTTCGTCACCAACATGTCTGACAATGCGATTTACCAAGTCCCGCTGGACGGCGGGCCACTGCGCACAGTGATCTCGAGCCCCTTGAGCCTGCCGGGCGGCATCGGGATCGCGGGTAACACTCTTTACGTCGCCGACTCCTTCACGTTGAGCGCGGTCGACCTCAGCACCGCCGTCGTGCGCGATATAGACCGCTCCCTGCTCACCAACGGCTACCCGACCACGCTTGCCGTGAGCGGGGAACGCATCGCCTCGGCCAGCCTCGAGACCGGCATCGTGCAATTGCGTGACCGGCGCAGCGAACGCGTGCTCGCGCTCTGGACCGGCCTTGCCAGGCCGGGCGCCGTTGCGCTGATCGATGCGAGCCATGTGGCAGTCGCCGAGATCGGCACCGGGCGGCTGCTCATGCTGGATGCGGCGAATCCCGAATCACGCCGGGTGTTAGCAGAGGGACTCGCACAGCCAATGGGCCTGGCAAGCCGCCGCGGCGAGTGGTTCGTGAGCGAGTCGGCGGAGGGGCGGATCAGCGCCTTTGGTCCGAACGGCAAGAGCAGGCCGGTTGCCGCGGGATTGCAGCGCCCCGAAGGCCTGGCATGGATGCCGGACGGGAAACTTGCTGTGGCCGAGACCGGAACCGGGCGTATCCTGTTGATCGATCCCGATTCGGGCCAGCGGGAGGTCATTGCACGCGGGTTGCCGCTAGGCATCCCCGACCCCTTGGGCTACCCCCCGGGCATCATGCCTACGGGAATCGCCGTCGACGCCTCGGGGATCATCTATATCAGTTCCGATCAGGAAAGCTCGGTGCTGCGACTGCGACCTGACGGGGGACACCCCTGAGTGCGCGGGGGCCTGTGAAACGCGCAGATGATCCGGTTAACGCAAGCCCGATCGGTTAGCAATAACCATCCATTGGGAAAATTCCTGCAACAGAAAGGGCGTCCACGGCCCGCCAGGGGTGGGCCAAGAATCCGCAATCGCAGTAACGTTCCCCTGAGCTAAACAAACAACTCACTCGCACGCCCTTTGCTGGCGTGCGGCGTCGCGCGCCGGAGGGATCATGCTGATCGGAATTCTCAGGGAAACGCTGCCGGGAGAAAGGCGCGTAGCCCTCATTCCCGCGCAGATAGCCATGCTCACCAAGCAAAAGCACACGGTGATCGTCGAGCACGGCGCGGGGGAAGCCGCGGGCCACCACGACGCCGACTACGCCTCCGCAGGCGCGCGCATGGTCAGCCGGCAAGAGGCCCTCGCCGCCGATATCGTAGGCGTCGTGCGCGGCGTCTCCATCGGCGATGAAAGCAATGCCTCGGACCTTGGGCACTTGCGCTCCGGGGCCATCGTCATCGGCACCTTCGATCCGCTCGCCCAGCCCCAGCACGCGCAACGCCTCGCCCCCACCGGGGCCGTGGTGCATTCGCTGGAGCTATTGCCGCGGACCACGCGCGCGCAGTCGATGGATGTGCTGAGTTCGATGGCAAACCTCGCCGGTTATAAGGCGGTACTGATGGCCGCGGGCACCCTGCCCCGGGTCATGCCGATGATGACCACCGCTGCCGGCACGCTCACGGCGAGCAAGGTGCTGGTGCTGGGTGCCGGAGTGGCGGGCCTGCAGGCCATTGCCACCGCCAAGCGCCGTGGTGCCGCGGTAGAGGGCTATGACATCCGGCCCGAGGTGGCCGAACAGGTGAAGAGCGTCGGCGGCAAATTTGTCGATCTGGGCCTGACCGGAGAATCCGACGGCAGCGGCTATGCCAGGGCCGTAAGCGAAGACTTCCTCGCCCGCCAGCAAGAAGCCCTGGCGCACTATGTGCGTGCGGCCGATGTGCTGATCACCACCGCACAGGTGCCCGGTCGCAAGGCCCCTCTGCTGGTGACGGCAGCGATGCAGAAAGGCATGAAGCCGGGCTCGGTCGTGGTGGATCTCGCCGCCGAGTCGGGCGGCAACTGCGAACTCACCGAGGCCGGCAAAACGGTGATCGTGGACGGAGTCACGATGCTCGGACCGGTGAACCTGGTCTCCGAGCTGGCGGTTCACGCCAGCCAGCTCTATAGCCGCAACGTGGTCAACTTCGTGCTGAATCTCTGTACCAAGGAAGGCGCTCTCGCCGAGAAGGACGACGACCTGGTGCGCGAGACCCGCGTCACCCGCGATGGCGTCATCTGTCACGACCGCGTCAAGCACGTGCTTGGCATCCACTGAGGATTTCTCCATGACACCGATAGAGACACAGACCGTCTACGGGATGTACGTGTTCCTGCTGGCCGCGATCATCGGCTACTACGTCATCCACAAAGTACCGCCGCTGCTGCACACGCCGCTGATGGCGGCCACCAACGCGATTTCGGCGATTTGCGTCGTCGGCGCTCTGATGGTGACCGGCGCCAGCGAGAGCCCGGCGACCACCATCATCGGCACCATCGCGATCGCCTCGGCAGTAACCAACGTGGTGGGCGGTTTCCTGATCACTGACCGGATGCTGAAAATGTTCAACAACCGGAAGAAGGGCGGCAAATGAGTACGGCAGCGTTCATCCAGCTCATCTATCTGGGCTCCGCCTCACTCTTCATTTTTGGCTTGAAGTGCATGAGTTCGCCGCGTTCGGCGCGGCTCGGCATGCTGCTTGCGGCAGGAGGCATGGCAGCGGCCATGGCCGGCACCGTGCTCGACCCTCGCATCACGAATTTCGGCTGGATTGCGGTCGGCGTGCTGGCAGGAACCGCCCTCGGGGCCTATATCGCCATCGTCACGCCGATGACGCACATGCCGCAGCGGACGGCCCTCTCGCACGCCTTCGGCGCGCTGGCAGCAGCGCTGGTGGGCGTCGCGCACCACATCGACCACGGCCCCACGATGAGCGTGATCACCCGCAGCGCGCTCACCTTTGAGGTACTGCTCGGCTGTCTCACCGTTACGGGCAGCCTGCTCGCCTTCGGCAAGCTGCAGGGATGGATCAAGGGCAGCCCGCTGGTGTATCAGGGTCAGAACGTCATCACCTTCGCGCTGCTCGGAGTGATGACCGTGCTGATGCTCTACTGCATCGTGGAGCCCAATGCGCAGTGGGCCTTTTATCTCATGGCGCTGCTGGCGCTTGCCTTCGGCATCACGCTGGTTGCCCCGATCGGCGCGGCCGACATGCCGGTAGTCATCGCTCTGCTGAACAGCTATGCGGGGCTCGCGGCCTCGGCCACCGGCTTCGCGCTGGAAAACAACATCCTCATCATCGCCGGCGCGCTCGATGGCGCCTCGGGTCTCATCCTCGCGTTCCTGATGAGCAAGGCGATGAACCGGCCGCTGATGAACGTGATCTTCGGCCGGATCGAGGTGGGCACCGCAGCCAGCGACGAAGAGGTATACGGCGGCAAGGTGCGCTCGACCACGGGCGAGGAACTCGCGCTGCTGCTGGCGGATGCCCAACGCGTGGTGGTGGTGCCGGGCTACGGCATGGCCGTCTCGCAGGCGCAGCACGCCGTGCGCGATCTATTCCTGCTGCTGGAAAAGCGCGGCGCGACCGTGGAGTTCGCGATTCACCCGGTCGCCGGGCGGATGCCCGGTCACATGAACGTGTTGCTGGCAGAGGCTGACATCCCCTATGAGCGCATGATCGAGATGGACGCGATCAACCCCACCTTCGAAACGGTGGACGTGGCAATCGTGATCGGCGCCAACGACGTGGTGAACCCCGACGCACGCTCGGCAGACAGCCCCATCGCGGGCATGCCGATCCTCGATGTCGACAAGGCGAGGATGGTCGTGGTGGTCAAGCGGAGTATGAGCCCCGGCTTCGCGGGCATCCCGAACCCGCTCTTCGCCAACGAGAACTCGCTGATGTACTTCGCCGATGCCCAGGCGGGCATACTCGAAGTGGTGCGCGAGCTCAAAGCCATCTGAGTCCCCGCGGCGGGAGCCGGCCAGCCCGGCTCCCGCCCTCTCCCCCGCCTCAGACGGGGCTCGACACCCCGGTCGATGCACGTACAATCCGCGGCTTAAGCCCAGCCACGCGGACACCTCCCGATGCATTCCGTGATCATCAGCGGCACCGGGCTGTTCACGCCCCAGCAGAGCATTTCCAACGCCGAACTGGTCGAGGCCTTCAACGCCTACGCGACGGGGTGGAACACAGACAACGCCGCGGGCATCGCGGCGGGTACGCTGCAGGCCATGCAGACCTCCAGCGAAGGTTTTATCGAAAAAGCCTCCGGTATCGGGGCGCGCTTCGTCATCGACAAGAGCGGCGTGCTCGACCCAACCCGGATGTGCCCGAGCATCCCGGAACGGCCCGATGACGCACAATCGCTGCAATGCGAAATGGCCGTTGCGGCCGCACGAGACGCCTTGGCGCAGGCTGGCCGCACCGCGGCGGATGTGGACGCGGTAATCGTGGCCTGCTCCAACCTCCAGCGCGCCTATCCGGCAGTCGCCATCGAGGTGCAGGCGGCGCTTGGCATCCAGGGCTTTGCCTTCGACATGAACGTGGCCTGTTCCTCGGCAACCTTTGGCATCGACCTCGCCCGCTCCCAGGTGCAGACGGGCGCGGCGCGCGCGGTGCTGGTTATCAGCCCCGAGATCTGTTCCGGTCACCTCGAGTGGCGTGATCGCGACTGCCATTTCATTTTCGGTGATGCCTGTACTGCTGTGCTGGTGGAGCGCGAGTCATCAAACGCCGCGGTGGCTCCCTTTCGCATCGTGGATTCGCGACTTAAGACGACGTTCTCGAACAACATCCGCAACAACTTTGGTTTCCTGAACCGCGCCGATCCCACGGGCATCGACGCGCGCGACAAGCTGTTCCGGCAAGACGGCCGCAAGGTGTTCAAGGAAGTCTGTCCGATGGTCGCGGAGATCATCCTCGCGCAGCTCGGCGAACTGTCGATACCCGTGGAGACGGTGCGCC
>CAJADV010000572.1 GCA_903938575.1 uncultured Gammaproteobacteria bacterium | reverse complement strand
CGCCCGCCCCTGCCACGCAGGGACCATCCGGCCCGCGGACGATGGCCACCACATCGAGATACAGCGCGGGCGCGAACCGGCGGTTCAGCCGCAGTTCCTCGAAACAGAACCGACGCCTCGCCTCAAGACTGGAAAAATCGAGGAAGCCAAACGAAACCGGTTTTTTCAGCTTGTAGGCGAAATCTCCGGCGAGGAATACACGCGATATGTGGGTCTCGATCAGCCGGACGCCATCGACCGGATCCGGGTAGGCGCGCGGCTCCAGCAGCGCCGCGGTCAGCGCGTCCATGCGTGGTTCAGGAAGGCGACGATCCAGCGCGCCACCCGTGGCGCGTCCGTCTCCTCGGCGAGCGAGCTGATGCCGGCATCGATGCGCTCCCCGCCGATCAGGCCGCGGCGCACCTCCATCAAATCGCGGGAGTACTCGCGACTGAACTCCGGGTGCGCCTGCATGGCAAAGATGTGGTCGCCGACGTGGTACATGGCCACCGGGCAGAAGGCGCTTGAGGCGATGGGCTCGGCGCACTCGGGCAGCGCCGTCACCTGGTCCTGATGACTCACCACCAGCCGAAAACTGCGGGCATCAGGATCAATCCACGACGCCTGTCCGGTGATGCCGGCTTCGTGCACCCCCACACCCCAGCCCTGCGGGGCTTTGGTGACGGCACCACCCAGCGCGCGGGCGATCAGCTGGTGGCCGAAGCAAATGCCCACCAGCGGTATGCGCCGGGTATGGAGTTCGCGGATAAAGCCCTCCAGCCAGTGGATCCAGGGCAGATCCTCGTAGGCGGCGTGGCGGCTGCCCGTGATCAGCCATGCGTCGTGGACCTCCGGCCCGCGGGGGTAGTCGCCGGCGCGGATGTCGTACTGCCGGAAGGAAATAGAGGCGTCTGCCGCATGGAGCAGTTGTTCGGTCATGGTGCCGTAGCCGCGATAGCGATCGGCGAGTTCCGCCGGCGGTTCGCCCACCACCAGGATTCCCAGCGTGTGTGCCATCTCCCCCTACCTCCCGTGGATCAGGACAGTGTGCCGCCGTCGATACGGATATCCTCGCCGTTGATGTGCGCGGCGTCATCCGAGGCGAGCATCGCGATCACGCCGGCCACCACCTCAGGCGGTCGCGGTCCGTGCAGCGCCTTGCAGCGATCCATCCAGCTGAAGTCCACACCCTGCGGCATCTTCACACTCTTGGACATGGGCGTGGCGATGTCCCCCGGCGACACCGTGTTGGCGCGCAGCCCGAGGCGACCGTACTCGACGGCGATGGAGCGCGTCATCGCAAGCACCGCACCCTTGGATGCGGAGTAAACACCACCCCAGGGCAGGCCCGCGTGCGAGGAGGTGGAAGCTGCATTCACAATGTTGCCGCCGGTCTTCAGCAGGTGCGGTATGGACTCGCGGCAGAACAGGAACGTCCCGTAGAGATTCACGTCGATCACGCGCTTGAAATCATCCAGCGCGATATCGTGGAAATGGTCGAAGCGCAGGATGCCGGCCATGTTGCTCAGGTGGTCGAGGCGGCCCCACGCCGCCACGGCCGCGGCCACTGTGGCGCGCACCTCGTCCTCGCTGGACACATCACAGCGCCCCGCGAGCGCAACGCCTCCGGCCTGACGGGCAGCCTCGCAGGTCTGTTCCAGCGACTCGGCGTGCAGGTCGACACAGAACACGTGCGCCCCCTCGGCCGCCAGTCGCAGTGCCACCGCCCGCCCGATGCCGGATCCCGCACCCGTGACCAACGCCACCTTGCCCTCGAGACGCTTCATCGGCTGCTCCTGTGCGCACGCTGTTTCCGGCGATACGCCGGAACACCCATGGTAAAGGAAGCCGGCGGCCGCGTAGAGGCCGCTGACGCGTATGGCCAGCAGGGCGCGACCCAAACGGTCATTCGCGCGCACCGGACGATGCATTACCATGCTCTCGCCATCTCACGTCCCGGTGACCCACCATGAGCGACACCGCTGTATTCCGCGCCACCGCGCGCAGCTGGCTGGAAGAAAACTGCCCCGCGAGCCAGCGCCAGCCCATCACGCCGGGCGAGCAATACTGGGGCGGCCGCAACGGCAGCTTCCCCTCAGAGGACGCCCGCATCTGGTTCGAGCGCATGCGCGAGCAGCGCTGGGTCGTACCCGAATGGCCGCTCGCCTACGGCGGCGCGGGCTTGGGCGAGCAGGAGGCGCGGATCATCAAAGACGAGATGCGCAAGCTCGGTTGCCGCTCCCCGCTCTACAGCCTGGGCATCTGGATGCTTGGCCCGGCACTGCTTGAATTCGGCAGCGAGGCGCAGAAAGACGAGCATCTCCCGGCCATCGCACAGGGTCGCGCGCGCTGGTGCCAGGGTTACAGCGAGCCGGGCGCAGGCTCCGATCTGGCGAGCCTGCAAACACGCGCCGAGATCGATGGCGACCACTTCGTCCTGAACGGCTCCAAGATCTGGACCTCGCAGGCCGATCGCGCCGACTGGATCTTCTGTCTGGTGCGCACCGACCCCGCCGCCCGCAAGCAGGAGGGCATCAGCTTCCTGCTGATCGATATGGCCTCCCCAGGGATCACCGTGCGCCCGATCGAACTGATCAGCGGCGCATCCGAGTTCTGCCAGACCTTCTTCGACAACGTGCGGGTGCCGCGCGGCAACCTGGTGGGCCCGCTACACGGGGGCTGGGGCGTGGCCAAGGCGCTCCTCAAGCACGAGCGGAAACTCATGTCGGAGATCGGCATCGAGAGCGCTACCCGCGCCTATGGCGCGATTGAATGCGCGAAGCGCTACCTGCCGGTGAATGCAACGGGCCAGGTGGCAGATGCCGTGATGCGCGACCGGCTGGCGCGCCACGAAATGCAGATGCACGCCATCGGTCTCACCCAGCAGCGCATCATCGAGGAATCGAAGGCCCGCGCGGGCTCCGGCCTCACCGCGCTGGTGATGAAGTACTGCGGCACGGAAGAGGAAAAGCGCCGTCAGGAACTGATGGTTGCCATGATGGGAAGTCAGGGGCTCGGCTGGGAGGGAGAGGATTTTTCCGGCCCGGAGATCGACACCGTGCGCGGCATGCTGGGCTCCAAGGCGCTCAGCATCGCGGGCGGCAGCTCCGAGATCCAGTTGAACATCATCGCCAAGCGGGCCCTCGGCCTGCCCGGCGTGACCTGATCGCAGCACAACGCAGCGGGAAACCAGATCCATGTCCCTAGTACCCACCGACGAACAGCGCCAGCTCGCCGATACCGCCCGCGAGTTCCTGCGCGAATACGCACCCGTGACGGCTCTGCGGCAACTGCGCGAAACCCACGATCCACTGGGTTATTCCATGGATCTCTGGTCGCGCATGGCCGAGCTTGGCTGGGCCGGCATCACCATCCCCGAGCAGTACGGCGGACTCGATTTCGGCTTCGCCGGGACGGGCTTGCTGATGCAGGAGTGCGGCCGCACGCTGGCGGCGTCACCGCTGTTCGCGAGCTGCGTGCTGGGCGCCGGGGCCATCGCGCTAGCAGGTAGCGACGCGCAGAAACAAAAGCTGTTGCCGCTGGTGGCGACGGGCGAGTTGCGGCTTGCACTCGCGCTGGAGGAAACGCACCGCCACGACCCGGCGGGCGTGGGGATCGCCGCAACGCGCTCCGCGCGCGGCTGGGAGCTCTCGGGGGTCAAGCAATTCGTGATCGATGGCCACAGCGCGGAGCAACTGGTGGTGGTGGCGCGCACGGGCGGCGCGCCCGGCGAGCAAGGCGGGCTAAGCCTGTTTCTGGTGGATGCAGGAGCGCCCGGACTGGAACGCCACCGGCTGGCACTGCTCGACAGCCGCAATGCCGCACGCCTCGAATTCCGCAGCGTGCACGTCGATGACGCGATGCGCCTCGGCGAGGCGGGCGAGGCCTGGCCGGCGCTGCAGCAGGTGCTCGATCGCGGCCGTGCCGCACTGGCCGCCGAGATGCTCGGCGGCGCCGAGGAATGCTTCGAACGCACCCTGGCCTACCTCAAGCAACGTGAACAGTTCGGCGCGGTGATCGGCAGCTTCCAGGCGCTGCAGCATCGTGCGGCGCAGATGTTCGCGGAACTGGAGCTCCTGCGCAGCGCCGTGCGCGCAGCCTGCGACGCGGTGGAGGCGAGCCCGTCGATGCTGCCACTGCTGGCGAGCCTGGTGAAAGCGCGCGCCAACGACTGCGCGGAACTCCTGACCAACGAGGCCGTGCAACTGCACGGCGGCATCGGTACCACCGATGAACTGGATATCGGGCTCTTCCTGAAGCGCGCCCGCGTCTGCATGCAGCTGCTGGGCGACAGCGCTTTCCACCGCGCGCGCTACGCCTCGCTGCGCGGCTTCTGAGCGCGGCCCGCCCACGGCGCGGCAAGCAGCGCGAACACGAATGCCGTGAGGAGCATCATCATCACAACCCGCCACGGCCAGGGGCCCAAGAAGTCGATCAGCGAGGCATTGCCTGGCATGGCCGGCCCCACGTAGCCGTAATTGAATCCACTCAGCAGGTCGAACGGCAGCACCAGCGCCAGGTAGAGCAGCGCCCCGTAGAAGGCGAGCCGCGCATCGGCCCAGCGCGGCCGGTAGCCGTCGGCAGCCAGCGCGTACAAGGCAGCACCCGTGAGGTTGGCGTGGGGAAGCCAGAAGGTCCAGAAGTCGACGTATGCCGGACCGTGCTGCAGCTCGGGCGTGAGGATGGCCTGCACGCTGAAGCCCAGCCCCCAGAAATGCAGCAAGGCACTGCGCAGCCGCCCGGGCTGCCAGATCGCCAGCGCGGCAACAAGTCCGGCGATATCGCAGATCTGCAGCGGCAGCACGACCGCCGCATCGAAGTGCGACGGCAGCATCTGCACGCCGTTGGCGAAGCACCAGCTCAAGAGCACCAACGCGCCTAGAGCACGACGCCACGCCTCAAGGGCAGGGCTGCCGCGCAGGCGCCGGCCGATCAGGCAGAACCCGAACCAGAGAACGCCGAATCCGGCCACCGTCGCCAGATGCAGCGCCGAGAAATTCTCCCAGTGCTCCATCAGGAATCCCCGCGCGGACTCAGCCTTCCATCAGGTCGAAGTCGAACTTGCTGATACCGCAATCGGGGCACTCGAAATCCTCGGGAACCTCTTCCCAGCGCGTGCCCGGCGCTATGCCGTGATCCGGAAGACCCAGGGCCTCGTCGTAGATGAAGCCGCAGATCACGCACTCCCACTTTCTGAAATCACTCATCGTTTTTCTCCGCGTTGACGTTGCCGGGCGCCGCCGCTGCCGGACTTGCGGCGCGGGCGCGGGCTGCTCGCACCGGGGCTCGAGCGGGCCTGCAGGCGAAGGATACAGGATCGGAAGCTGCGGCTGATGGCAGTGGTGTTCTTGATCATCTCGAGCCAGGGCCAGGTGATGCGCGTGCCGATATCGACGAACTCGCGCTCCTCGGCTGGCGAGTGATTGCGCAGCATGCGGAACAGGTGCGCGAGGCGCCGCGGCGGGATCAGCGTGATGTCACCCCGGTAGTCCTGCATCATCACCGACTGGAACTTCTGGATGGCAAGGCTCGCATTGACCGATGGGACGCCGCGCTGCAGCGCCTCCAGCGAAAAATTGACGCTCTCCTTGAACAGCTTGATCAGGACGCGCCCCGCCACCGCAGGCAGATCATCCGAGGTCTGCGCGCTGCGCGAGACGAAGGGCAGCACCAGTGGATTCACCTGACTCACGATGGAGTGGTTGACGCCGTAGAGCCGCGTCAGGCGCCGGATCGGCAGGTCATCGCCGATGGAGCCATCGAGAAAGCGCACGCCCTTCAGGTAGGGAATGGTCTCGCCGTTGATGGTGCGTGCCAGCAGCTCCACCGGCGGCATCAGGAAGGGCGCAGCGCAGGAGGCCCGTACCGCGCTGCGCATCAGCACATTGGGTGATGTGCGGTGGTTGAGGAGCCGTCCCTCGGCGTGCCTGCCCTCGGCGGAGACCGTCAGGTTCACCGCGCGGCCGCTGTGTTGCCAGGCCTCGCGGAAACTCATGTCGCGCACGCGCTTGCAGAGTTCGCTGTCGAAGTGGCCCACATCGAACAAATACGGCAACGGTCGCTCGTTCCAGCGAATCAGCTCCACCAGGCCCTCGGATTGCTGCATCAGGTCATGGAGCTCGGCGTCGTTATGGGTGGCAAGCATGGCCGCCACGATCGAGCCCGCGCTGGAACCGGAGATCACGTGCGGCAGCAGACCGTTTTCCCACAAGGACTTCACCACACCGAAGTGGTAGATCCCGAGTGCGGCACCGCCGCTCAGCATCAGGCAGGACTGGCCGAAAGTCTGACTGGTGGACTCGAAGAATTCCTGCAACTCGGGGGTCGGCACATGCGCGGCGCCGGACTCGGCAAGGAACTCGAGCGATTCGCAGACTTCGTCGAGGTAACGCTCGATCAGGCGCTTGGTGCCGAAGCGGCAGCACTGGTAGAGCAGCGGGTTGGAGATGTTCCCGAGATTGCCGTGGAGCCCCTCCTGCAGCAGGAACATCAGGCGCCGCACGTAGCCGCCCTCGCGAGCCGCCAGTATCTGGGCCAGACGACGCTGGATCAGCCGGTAATCGTAGAGCGGTGAGGCATCCTCGAGCTTCCAGGCCTCGAGGCCGGACTCCGCGTCCCAGGCGATGGCGGCCTCACGCCACGCGGCATAACTCGCCGCCCCGCTCATATCCGACTCAAGGCGCGCGAGCCGCCGGTTACGGCGTGCCATGGCCACGAAATCGGGCAACACGCCAGCGAGCACACCCGGCGATGCGGCGGTGTCCGGCCCGGTCCCTGTACTGCGGCTCGAGGTCGTCATGCGGGGATTATCGACCATCGGATGGAGCTGCGGGAATACCGGTTGGCAATGGCCGGACCTTGGCAGAGAATGCCTGAAACCCTCGGGAAAATCGCATGAGCCGCATCTACCTGCAGCGCGAGCATGGCCTCGATCGCAAGACCCTGCGCCGACGCGCCGAGGCGCTGGCAAAGCAGCTGCAGTCCGAGTACGGCGGCAATTACCGCTGGGAGGGCGACACGGTGCACTACAACTATTCGGGCGGCATCGACGCGCGCCTTACCCTGCAGGACAACGACATCCTGGTCGACGTGAAGCTCGGCGTGCTGATGCTGATGCTGAAGGGTGCGCTCACACGCGAGATCGGGCGTTACCTCGAGGAACACCTGGGCTGAGCGTCTCAGTCTAACCGCAGCACGCCGTCCTGCACGCGGGCAGCAAGACCGCAGCATTCGCTGGTCTCGACGCGCTCCATCACCACGGGATCCCCGCTGCTGGCGAGACTTCGCGAGCCATCAGCCTGATCCACCACGGCCACCGCGCAGAGCGCGCGATCCTCGTGGTACATCACCGTGCAACCGACGATGCTGACCGGGCCATCGACCAGTGCGGCCACGGCACGCGCGGGCGATTCCGCCGCCACCTCGTCGCTCACGTCGGCAAAGCCGAAACCGGACGGGCCCGGCTCCATGGACCACACCCCGAAACCCTGCTTGGTCAGATAGCCCGAAACCGAACTCACCAGCCCGGTCCGCGCATTTCCCGCCCGCAACAGTTCAGCCATGCGCGCGGTGGCCTGCAGGACGTAATTGTTGAGCGGCCCGCCGGCGAAGGGCATGCCGCCGGTCACGGTGAGATCGCGCCCTTCGGCCACGCCAAGCTCGGCGGCGTAGCTCTCCACGGCGATCGGGAAACAGGAGTAGAGCTCGAGGAGATCCACATCCTCGATATCCAGACCCGACAGCGCGAGCGCCCGGCGCCCGGCAATGCGCGCTCCGGGGCAACGGTGGATCTCGGGACGCTGCGACAGCGCCAGCATGTGGTTGGATTCGGTGCTCGCCCGCGGAAACACCCAGCGTTCGCGCGGCACGCCCAGCTCCTCGGCTACACCCGCGGAGCAAAACAGCAGCGCCGCCGCCTGATCGACGTTCCAGGAGGTGTTGTGCAGCTTCGTGTAGGGGAAGGCCAGCATACGGTTCCTGGCTGATGCGTCGCGGATCTGCCCCGCCGCCACGCGCTCGCGCCTCCAGGCCTGCGGGTTATCTACGGCGATCTCGCTGAAGCGTTCGTAGAGCGCGGCCATGCGGTCGCGGTGTTCCGCCACGCCCCAGCCCATGGCATGGCGGAAGGCGCTCTCGATGATCGCGTAATAACCGACCGGCATGTAGCCGAGTCCGCTACCCGCCTCCACCTCGAGCACCAGCTCGGTCGCGGGTTTCAGGGTCTCGTCAGGCGGCTCCGCAAAGGGGGTCTCCGGCGCCTCCTGTCCGGCGATCTGCGCCTGCAGATGCCTGAATCGCGCCTCGCCGCCCACCACCATCGCCACTTCGATTTCGCCTGCGGCGATACGCTGGCAGGCATCACCCATCAGGGCCTGCTGCAGAATGCCGAGCTGCGCGTAAACGGTGCGCGCCCCCGGCGCGCCGAGTTCGCGGGCAAGCATGCGGGCGGGATCGGCGTAGCCCCAGAGTCCCTGCGGCACGGCAATGCGCTCGAGGCGCGCGAGCAGGCCCGGGGCGCCGCTGTCGGCACCGGCAAGACGCGCGGCTGCGCTCATGAGGGCTACTGCCTCGCGCGCCACTGAGGGATCTTTTTCTTTCTGCTGCACCACGCCTATTCCCACCAGGACGGGCGTGCGTGGATCGATGACCGACATGTTCATGGTTACTGCACTCGCGGTTTCAGGAAGCGCGCGGGCCGGGCTCGACCCACAGCGCACGCGGTCCGCGCAAGACCGCGCTCACGATCTCCACGGGCTCGTCGGGCGCCAGCCGCATCTGCGGATAGCGGCGCAACAGCACCTTGAGCGCGGTCTCGAGTTCGCGTCGCGCAAGGTGCGAACCCAGGCAGAAATGCACGCCATGACCAAAGGCCATGTTCTTGTTGCTGCGATCGGGATCGAAGCGACGCGGCTCGGGAAAAACCGCCGGATCGTTGTTACCCGGGGTGATGCCGAAGAGTATCCAGTCCCCGGCACGGATCTGCTGCCCACCGAGCAGGCGGTCCTTGTCACAGCGGCGCGGCAACAGCGAGGTGGGCGGCTCGATGCGGAGCCCTTCCTGCACGATCGCCTCGCGATCGGCGTCCGAGCGCAAGGCGCGCTCACGCAGCGCCGGATCGGCCAACACATGGGCAAGCAGGCTGCCCAGGTTCTTGTAAGTGGTATCGGCGCCGGCCGGAAACAGCAGCCGGAAGAACGACATGATCTCCTCGTCGGTCAAGGCCTGACCCTCGAGCTGCGCGGTTGCCAGCAGCGAGATAAGGTCACCGCCTGGCGCAGCGCGGCGCTCAGCGATGAGCGGGAGCATGTACGCGTCGAAGCCGGCCTTCGCGCGCATCGCCCCCTCGGGGTCCCAGGGGTAGTCGATCAGCTTGACCGCCCACTCGAGGCACAGGCGCTCATCGTGGACCGGGATACCAAGCATCCGCGTGATCACCGAGAACGGAAACGGCCGCGAGAAGGCCTCGACCAGATCGACCCGCTCCATGCCCTCGATGGCCGCGAGCCAGCGCTCCGCCTCCGGCTCGATGATCGCCTCGATATACCCGCGCACCTGCTTGGGGAAAAACGCGTTGGAGACGAGTGCACGGTTCATGCGGTGCTGCTCGCCCGACATGGTCTGCATGGTGCGTCCCATCGAGGGTTCGCTGTGCACGCGATAAGCCGCGGCACTGGGGAAGTGCTCCTCGTCGGAGAAGGCGTCCTTCAGTTCCGCGAAGCGGGTGATCAGCCAGCACGGCGCGCCCATGTACATGATCCGTACCACGCCGGCGCTCTCGCGCAACTCGTCCAGGACATCATGCAGGTCCGGGAGATCGGCGCGGGCGAAATCGATATCGGGTCTGAGCGGTGCGGGAAGTGTCATGGCGGGTTTCCGGTTGTGCGCGAGCTGCGCGTTCAGGGACGGTGGATTGGCTGGCGTCG
>CAJADV010000571.1 GCA_903938575.1 uncultured Gammaproteobacteria bacterium | reverse complement strand
TGCCCGCGCCGACCCCCAAGGCTGGCTGGAGCGGCAGATAGGACCGCTCAGCTTCGATGGGTCCACTGGCAGTTCGACAGAGGTGCTGCAGCTCCTGGAGGCACACCAGGCCGCGACGAAGCAAGGTCGGTCAGCTGCAGGTGCGCCCAAGGCGGCTGGCTCCCCGGAAACCGTGAAACCCATCGCCGCCATGGGCATCGCGCTGGCCGGCGACACCCTGGAGGCCGCCATCGCCAGCCCACGCCCCTTCGCCTCGCGACTACTCGATTTCTACTCGAACCACTTCAGCGTGAGCATGGGTCCGGTGGCGATGCGCGGCCTCGCCGCCACACTCGAGCGCGAGGCTATCGGTCCCCATATCGCGGGACGCTTCGAAGACATGCTGCTTGCCGCCGAACAACACCCGGCAATGCTCACGTACCTGAACAACTCGCAGTCGGTGGGCCCGGAGTCACGGCAGGGGCGGCGGCAAGCACGCGGCCTGAACGAGAATCTCGCCCGCGAGATCCTGGAACTCCACACCCTGGGTGTGGACGGCGGTTACAACCAGACCGACGTGCGCGAACTCGCCATGGGCATCACCGGCTGGAGCGTGGGCGCCGCACAACAGAACCAGGAGCGCGGCTTCCGGTTCCGCCCTGACACCCACCAGCCGGGCACGCGCAGGATGCTGGGGGCGGACTACCCACAGGCCGGAGAAGAACAGGGCCGGCACATGCTGCAAGCCCTGGCCCGGCACCCCGCAACCGCACGGCATCTGTGCTTCAAGCTGGCGCGTCACGTGGTCGCCGACGAGCCGCCGCCGGCGCTGGTCGAGGCGCTGGTCGCACGCTGGCAGGCAACCGACGGCAACCTGGGCGAGGTCGCTCGGGCACTGGTTCGACACCCGATGTCATGGGAACCCGCGCAGCACAAGTTGAAAACCCCTCGCGAGTTCCTGGTTTCCGTGATGCGGGCGCTGCAGTTGCCCGCGCGCGGCGGTGCACAACTGAGAGCCCTCACGGACCTCGGTCAATCGCCGCTGCGCGCCGGCTCTCCGGCAGGTTTCAAGGAT
Source organism: uncultured Gammaproteobacteria bacterium (assembly GCA_903938575.1). Lineage (GTDB taxonomy): Bacteria > Pseudomonadota > Gammaproteobacteria > Pseudomonadales > UBA5518 > UBA5518. The sequence goes on along the minus strand of CAJADV010000571.1, from coordinate 1,206 downwards.
GTGGCCTCGGCCTGGGACGGGGCAGAGGCACTGATGACGCGTATCGACTGGCTGGAAAAAGTGGCCGGCCGGCTGCGGCGCAAGGAGCCCCTGGACATAGCCCGTCAGGCATTGGGCTCCGGACTGAGCGCACGCACATTGAAGGCCCTGCAGGGCGCCGCTAGCCGGCAACAGGGGTTTTCGCTTCTTTTCATGAGCCCGGAGTTCCAGCGCAGATGAGGCAGATTCGGCGTCGTCAGTTTCTCAACCTCGGGCTCACCGTCTCGGCAAGCTTCCTGCTGGCTGCTCCACTTGCGCGCGCCACGGGCAAGCCTGCCGCGGGTCGCTTCGTGTGGATCAACCTGCGCGGCGCCATGGACGGACTGCACGCGGTGGTGCCGGTATTCGACCCGGCGCTGCGCGACCAGCGCGAGGCATTGGTTGCGCCATTGGAGCAGGGTCTTCTGACTCTGGACGACGGTTTCGCGCTGCACCCGGAGTTGAAGACCCTCCATGCCTGGTACCGGGAAAAATCCTTCGCTCCCGTGGTCGCCGTGGCCTCGCCGTATCGCGAGCGCTCGCATTTCGCCGCTCAGGATGTACTGGAAAGCGGGCTGCTACCGGCGGATGAGGACAGCGGCTGGCTGGCGCGCGCGCTGCGCTCCAGGGGCGTGGCGGGAGCAGACGGGATGGCCATCGCGCAGTCGGTGCCGGTGGTGCTGCGCGGCAAGGAGGATGCGCACACCTGGTATCCCTCGACACTGCCGCCGGCAGACGATGATCTCTACCAGCGCCTGCTCGCGCTCTACGCCGACGACGCGCAACTGCACGCCAGGCTGCAAGAGGGCCTTGCCACGCGGGCAGGGCTCGACATGGACGCCATGCCGGACGCCCAGGCCCGCAGGCCGCGTCTCGCCATGCTGGCACGGGCCTGCGGCGAGATGCTCGCGGAGAATCCCTCGCTCACGGGCGTAGCGCTGGAGATGGGCGGCTGGGACACGCATAACCAGCAGCTCGGTCGGTTGGCGCAGCAGTTCAAGCAACTCGACGAGGGACTGGCTGCCCTGCGTACGGCGCTGGGTGCTTCATGGTCGAACACAGTGGTCGCCGTCGGCACCGAGTTCGGACGCACCGTGGCGGTGAACGGCACCGGCGGCACCGACCATGGCACGGCATCAGTGATGTTCCTGGCGGGCGGTGCCCTCGCCGGCGGGCGCGTGCTCGGTG
>CAJADV010000570.1 GCA_903938575.1 uncultured Gammaproteobacteria bacterium | reverse complement strand
TGCATGATCGTCAGGAGCGCTTTCGCTCGTATCCACAACGCACGCGGCAGGGACTTCGATTCATTGCGTTCCCATATGTCCCTGGCGACCTTGCCCTGAAAACCGACGATCACAGGCTTTCTTGCTCTATTACACTTGCTGTAACAGCCTAGCCGCGGAGTTTTTTTTCGGCAAGCATTAACATTACAACCCCGGACAGATGATGGGCCAAACTCCGGCACCGGCGTGTGGTCCGTCCCCCGACCATCGAACCAACACCTCACATCGAGACACCATGATCATCCGCCCCGCCACCACCGCCGACTTTCCCGCGGTCCTCGCGCTGAACGAGGCCTCGGTGCATTTCCTCGCCCCCATGGATCACTCCCGCCTGCTCGGTCTGAACGCAGGCTCCAGCTATCACCGCGTAATGGAACACGAGGGCCAGGTGCTCGCCTTCCTGCTGGTGTTCCGCGAGGGTGCGAGCTACGACAGCCCCAACTACCGGTGGTTCGCGGGACGCTATCCGCGGTTCCTGTACATCGACCGCATCGTGGTGGCGGCGGCTGCGCGCGGTCTCGGGCTGGGGCCGCGCCTGTATGAAGATCTGATCGTCTTCGCGGCGCAGGCCGAAATCGGGATGCTCTGCTGTGAGTACGATCTCGAGCCGCCCAATCCGGGCTCGGCGCGCTTCCACGCCCGCTTCGGCTTCAGCGAAGTCGGACAGCAACGGGTCGCCGACGGCAAGAAGGCCGTGTCCTTGCAAGTTTTGCCGCTGCCGCGCTGATCCGGCGCGGACTACCATAGCGCTGCCTCGCCGCAATCCGGGAGCGGAACATGACCACCATTGCCAGCACCGGTTCACACATTGTCCAGGCTGCGTGTCCGCACGACTGCCCCGACACCTGCGCCATGCTGGTGAGCGTGGAAGACGGCCGTGTCACGCGCGTGCAGGGCCATCCCGATCATCCGCCCACCGCCGGTGTGCTCTGCACCAAGGTGAGCCGCTACGCCGAGCGCAGCTACCACCCCGAACGCTTGCTGCATCCGCTGAAGCGCGTGGGCCCCAAGGGCGGCGGGCAATGGGAACGGGTAAGCTGGGATGAGGCACTGGACGCCATAGCGCAGCGGCTTCAGGCCGTGGCCGCGCGCGGCGGCGAGCGCATCCTGCCCTACAGCTATGCCGGCACCATGGGGCTGGTGCAGGGCGAGAGCATGTCTTCGCGCGTTTTCCATGCCCTGGGCGCCTCGCGACTGGACGGCACCATCTGCGCATCGGCCGGCGCCGAGGCGCTCGCCGCCACCTATGGCGGCAAGCTCGGCATGCACCTCGGCGACTTCGCCCACGCGCGACTCATCCTGATCTGGGGCAGCAACTCGGTAGCCTCCAACCTGCACTTCTGGCGCATCGCGCAGGAGGCCAAACGCGACGGTGCGCGCTTGGTGTGCATCGATCCGCGCCGCAGCGAAACCGCCGAGAAATGCCATCAGCACATCGCCCTGCTTCCCGGCACCGACGGCGCGCTGGCGCTCGGCCTGATGCACGAGCTGATCACCAAGGACTGGCTCGATGCGGACTACATCGCGCGCCACGTGAACGGCTGGGAAAAACTCCGCGTCCGCGCGCTCGCGTGGCCACCCGAACGCACCGCCGCCGAGTGCGGCATCAGCGCCGATGAAGTACGGCAGCTCGCTCGCGACTACGCGCGCACCAGACCCGCCGCGATACGCCTCAACTACGGCATGCAGCGCGTGGCCGGCGGCGGCAATGCGGTGCGGCTGATCGCGCTGCTGCCCTGCCTCACCGGCGCGTGGCGCGATCAGGGTGGCGGCATGCTGCTGTCGGCCTCGGGGTGGTTTGCCGGCGCCGTGAACGGCGATGCGCTGGAGCGCCCCG
>CAJADV010000569.1 GCA_903938575.1 uncultured Gammaproteobacteria bacterium | reverse complement strand
GCAACGGATACGGTAGGCATGGTTGCCGTCGATGGGCGCGCAGAGATACACGGCATCGGCGTTGTCGATGGTCGCGCGGTTCATGGGCTGTATCGCACGCAGGAAATACGGCTCCTCGGGCGTTGGCCCTATGGCGCGCTGGATCGATCCATACAGGGAGCCGAGCACGTAGCGATAACCCTCGGCGAGCACACGGGGCGAGGCCGGCGGCGGATGCAGCCCGGGCTGATCGATGGCATCGCGCGCACTCTCGAGCGCGCGCGTAAACGCCTCCCAGGCCGCGCGCAGCTGCGCGGCGTCGCCGTCGTGACTTGTCTCGCTCATGATCGCTTCTCTCCTCTTTCTTCCCCCGGCGTCTCAGTGCCGTTTTGCCAATCAAAGCGCGCGAAGAGATCGCCGAGGCGCTCGTGTATGACGCGTGCCGAAAGCCCGAATTCGGCCAGGCTGTAACGGTGCGTGGTCTCGTGCTCGCGTACTCGTGCGGACTCGGCACGGAGCCAGGCATCGTAGGCCGGCGTGAGCGGCAGGCCGAGCTCCGCGTAGATGCGGAGGATGGTCTCCCGCGGGGCTGACGTGAGTTCCCGGTACTCGACAACCGCGTGGCGAATTCCAGGATGTCGCGCCATCACCTCGAGCGGATAGCGATAGCTATGGAAAGACTGCTCCACCATGATCGCGAAGGAGCGCTGCATGCGGTCCTCGCTGAATTGCCGCAACTTCCAGCTCGTTTTCATGAGCTTCAGCAGGCTGGGCATCGTCTCCAGCGGATTGCGGTAGAGAAGCACGAAGCGCGCATCCGGGAAGCACTCGATCAGGCTCTCCATGCGCCCCGGGAACACCGGATTCTTGCTGAGGTGCACGCGCGCGCCACCGTTAAAACAGAGCTCGCGTCGCAGGCACTCACGGTAGTAGTTCATCAAGCGTCGGCGGCTCGCTGGCGGGCGCCGGTCGACGTGGTAGAAATCGAGTTCGTCCATGTAGGGCAACTGCACGATCCAGTAGCCCGAGGCACAGGACCAGGTGAGCACGAAGTCGTCTTCCTCGGCGAGCGTGTAGCCCATCTTGTGAATATGCTGGGACGGCCCGAAGACCCGCGCCTCGTGGGCCCGGACACGGCGACCGAGCGCATCGCCGAGGAAGCGCCGGTCCAGCCTGGCGATCCAGCGCACCAGTGTCTTCTGCAGCAGCGAGGGCGCGAACATCTCCCAGTAGAGAAAGGCGCTGAAGCGCTGGTCATCGGCGCTCATGAGCCGGTGCGCGAGCGTCGTGCCGCTCCGCGCGTGCCCCACCAGGAACACGGGCTCGCGCACGCTGGTGCGCCGCAGCGCTGGAAAAAGCAGCGGATCCAGCACAAAGCACACCGCCGTGAACAGCGCCATGAGCGGCACCTGCAGCAGCAGCTTCCGGTACAGCGAGCGGCGGCGCCGCGGGCTCGACTCGCGCGCAGCAAGCCGTATCAGCGTCGTCCACGCGACGAAATCGAAATACATCAGCACCGGCTTCCTCCCCCGTGGCCTCGTACCCTATCCGCTGGCATCGCCGCCCGCCAGCCACGTATGCTCCCCGCGCCGCACAGCCGCCACGGGCGCCATATGAAAGATCTCCTGAAGACCCTGCTCTGCTGCGCACTGCTGGGTGCCGCCGTATCGTCGGCAGCGGGCGCCACACCACTGCAGACCCTGATGGATGACTTCACGCAGCTCGCGCGCGAGATGGATCCAGTGCGCGCCGCCGAGCGGGGCGACCAGGTAGCGGCGACGCACTGGCCGACCAACAGTCCCGCGGCCGTGACAAAGCGTGGACGCCGCCTCGATGCGATGTCGATGCGGCTCGCCTCCGCTGAGCTCGCCGGGCTGCGCGGCGAGGACGCCCTGAACCGCGACTGGCTGCGCTGGCGCGTAGGGGTCCTCCGCGAGGGCCTCGACTTCGACGCCGAGCGGATCAATTTCGTGAGCGGCGATGGCTTTTACACGGTGGGGGATTACGCCGCGCTGAACACCGCGCCGATCACCACGGCCGAGGCCGAGAGATGGATCGCCCGCGTGCGCGCCCTGCCCGCCTATTACCTCGCCGAGACCGCAAACCTGCGGCGCGGAATCGACACCTCCTTCACGCAGCCGCAACTGACCGTGGAGCGCGCCATCGCGGATCTCAGCGAGCGCGTGGCACGCCCCGCGGCGGACTCGCCGCTGCTCGCGCCGCTGCAGCGCCTGCCACCGGACATGCCTGCCGCGGAGCGGGAGCGACTGCTCGCTGAAGGCAGCGATGCCGTCAAGACCGTGGTGCTACCGGCAGAGCGCAGACTTCTGGTGTTCCTGCAGGAAAAGTACCTGCCCCGGGCGCGTCGCGGCATCGGCGCCTCGACGCTCCCGCGCGGCATCGCGTGGTACCGCTATCTGGTGCGCCTGCACACCACGACAAAGCTCAACCCGGAGGCGATCCATACACTTGGGGAGTCCGAGGTAAAGCGCATACGCGCAGCGATGGATGCCGTGATTGCCGAGACGGGCTTCACGGGCTCCTTCCCGGAATTCCTCGCACTGGCGCGAAGCGACCCGCGTTTTTACGTCGACGCAGCGCAGTGGGGCGAAAAAGCCGCAGACGTCGCCACGCGGGCAGACGCCCGGCTGCCGCAGTTCTTCGGGCTGCGGCCTCGGTTGCCCTACAGCGTGGCGCCCATACCGGCAGGTCTGGAGAGCAGTTCAGCAGGCTATCTGCCGGGCAGCCCCGAACGTGGCCTGCCGGGGCGAGTGGTCTACAAGCCATGGCTCGCAGCGACGCTGCCCACCTTCGGTATCGCCGCCTGGGTGCTGCACGAGGGCGCTCCGGGGCATCACCTGCAGATCGCCCTCGCGCAGGAACTCCAGGGCGTCCCCGAGTACCGCCGCAACGACGACATCACCGCCTTCGTGGAGGGCTGGGGTCTGTACGCGGAGAAGCTCGGCGAGGAGATGGGGATCTATCGCGACCCGTGGGAGCGTTTCGGGCGCCTGTCGCTCGAGATGTGGCGCGCCTGCAGGCTGGTGATCGACACGGGGATCCACGCGCTCGGCTGGAGCCGCGAGCGCGCCGGTGCATGCCTGCGGGAGAACAGCGCCCTGCCCGCGACAGAGATCGACTTCGAGCTCGATCGCTACATCGCATGGCCGGGCCAGGCACTCGCCTACAAGGTGGGAGAGCAAACGATATTGCGCCTGCGTCGCGAGTCCGAGGCGGCGCTCGGCGAGCGCTTCGATATCCGTGCCTTCCACGATGTCGTTCTGGGCGCGGGTGCGCTGCCCCTTGCGCTGCTGGAAGAGCGCGTCCACGCGTGGATCGCCCGCGGGGGCAAGGCCTGAGACCGGGCCCCTCAGCAGCCGAGCGCGCGGGCGAACAGATCGCGCGTGTGGGCCGGGCCGATCACGGCGTCGATCTCCAACTGCGCGGCCGTGCCGTGATGCCAAGTCGCTCTTCGAGTTCGGCCAGCTCCGGGGGCTTCTCACCGGTTATCGCTTAGCCCGCGTCCACTCGAGGAAGCGATGGACGCCGTCGATCACCTGCTCGGTGCGCGGCGAGTGCATGCAATCAAAGCCGTGCTCGGCACCCGGAAGTTCGAGGAAGACCACGGGCTTGCGCGAGCTGCGCCGCAGGCGCTGGGCGAAGGTGCGCCCGTCGTTGATGGCAGCGAGGCTGTCGAGTTGGCCATGCACGAGCATGAACGGCGGCGCGCCCTCGTGGATCTGCGCCACCGGCGAGGCGAGGTCCCAGAGCGCCGGGTTCTGCTCGGGCGACTCGTGCAGCACGCGGTCCTTCAGGAAAGCGATCACCAGTTCGCTGTTCGGATGCTGCTGGTAGCGTGCGAGGAAATCGTAAACGCCATAGAACGGCACGCAGGCCTGCACCGAGGTATCAACGCCCGGGTGGTCCCGCTGCAGCTCTGGGCGGTTTTCCGTGAGTCCCATCAGCGCGGCGAGATGCCCGCCCGCCGAACCGCCCGTCACCGCCACGAAGTCCGGGTTCATGCCGTACTCGCGCCCGTGGGTGCGGATCCAGCACAGCGCGCGCTTGCAGTCCTCAAGGTGGACGGGAAACCCCACCGAGGGACTCAGGCGGTAGTTGGCGGCCACACAGATCCAGCCGCGGCTCGCCAGCAGGTTCATCAATGGGAGCGCCTGATGGGCCTTGTCGCCAAGGATCCACGCGCCGCCATGGATCTGCAGGATCACCGGGCAGCCGCCGGGCGGGATGACTTTCGGGCGGTAGATGTCGAGCATCTGCCGCACTCCCGCGGGCCCGTAGGCCACGTTGCGGATCAGCTCGACATCGGGGTGGCTGAATCGCACCGGGTTGCGCCAATCACGAAACACCGTGCGCGGGCGCCAGCCCTGCTGCAGGGCCAGAGGTACCTCTGCGCGGTATCCCTCGCCAAGGCCGCCCTGCAACGCATGCTCCACGAGCGGGCCGCAAGCAAGCCCGGTCCGGAGGCTCCACACCAGCACCGGCCAGCTGAGCACGAGCGCGCCAAGGGCAAACCTGCCCACCGGATTCTCCAACGCCCCGCCCAATGAAAACACGAGCGCCAGCGTGGCCTGCACGGGCAACCACAACCACGCGAGTTCACTGGCGAGCAGGGAGACGGCAAAGAGAAGCCACGGCACGCGGTTGCGTCGCCGCGAGCGCGAGACGAAGAGCGAGGCCACGGCGCTGATATTGAAGAGTGCGAGGCCCACGAGCCATACGGTCATGCGTTGGATTCCGGAGTGAGGAGACGGCGCGGCCGGCGCTTCAGGTCCCTGCCGCAGTGGGGCGAGTATGACGGCGCCTGCAATGCCTCACAAAGGCCGTGCCGGCAACGCATCATCAAGCAGTTCGATCCAGTGACGGACTGGCACCGAGCAGCGCGCGCCCAGGTGCAACTGACAGCCGACATTGGCCGTCACCACCGTGGCCGGATCTCCCGCCTGCAGGGCTGCGGCACGCGCATCGCCGAGCTGCGCCGAGAGCTTTGGCTGCAGCAGCGAATAACTGCCGGCCGACCCGCAACACAGCTGTGCGTCCGGCACGGGCGTGAGCTCGCAACCGGCCGCACGCAGCAGCGCATCGATGCGGCCGCCCAGTCGCTGGCCGTGCTGCAGGGTGCAAGGGGTATGCAGCGCAACCCGCGGCGCGGGCCGTCCCTCGGCGCGCAGAACAGGTTGTTCGGGCATGGGCACTACCTCGGAGAGGTCCCGCACCAACTGCGACACGCGCGCAGCCTTGGCCGCGTAATCGGGATCGCCCGCCAGCAGGCGTCCGTAGTCGCGCAGGTGCACGCCGCAGCCGCTGGCGCAGGCAACCACCGCCTCGGCGCCGTCCTCGATCAGCGGGATCCAGGCGTCGATGTTGCGACGCGCAAAGGCGAGACCTTCCTCGCGGGCGGCCAGATGATGGCTCAGCGCGCCGCAGCATCCCGCCGCCGGCGCGGCCTGCAGGCTGATGCCGGCGTTGTCGAGCACGCGGGCTGCCGCGGCATTGGTGGCGGGCGTGACCACCGACTGCACACAACCCGAGAGCACCACCATGCTCCGCGCGTGACGCGCCACGGGCCACGTACCAGGGTCCACCGCCGGCGGCGGAACCTGCTCCGCGAGAAACCGCGGCATCAGGCCGCGCAATCGCTGCGCAAGGCGCAACAGCGGGGCCATGCGCTCGGGGAACGGGAACATCAGGCGCAGCAGGCGCCGTTGCAGGCGCGGCCAGAGCCTGCGCCCCACCCGCTCCTCGGCGATCTCGCGTCCGGTATCCAGCAGCCTGCCGTACTCGACGCCGGACGGACAGGTCGTTTCGCAAGCCCGGCAGCTCAGGCAACGGTCCAGGTGCTCGAGCACCGAGGGCGCGGGTGCGGCCCCCTCGAGCATTTCCTTGATCTGATAGATGCGCCCGCGCGGGCCGTCGAGTTCGTTGCCAAGCAGGCGATAGGTCGGACAGGTGGCATTGCAGAATCCGCAGTGCACGCACTTGCGGATAATATCCGCCGCCTCCTCTCCCGCCGGCGTGCCAGCGATGAAATCCGCGAGTGTGGTGTGCATCGGGTCCTCAGATCTCGCGGTACATGCGACCGGGATTCAATACGCGCAGCGGGTCGAAGCTGCACTTCAGTTGCCGCTGCAGTTCGAGCATGGAAGGATCAAGAGGATGGAACGGCTCCTCGCCCGGGGCAGCACCGCGCCAGAGCGTGGCATGCCCGCCGAGTTGCGCTGCGCGGGCGCGCACCAGCACGCCGTCCACATCGCCCGCAAGCCAGCGCTGTGCGCCACCCCAGTCGATCAGCTCATCGGCACCAAGCGCGAGCGGCGCCGCCGTGGGCGGCAGCGCGACGCGCCAGAGTCGTCGCGCCCCGGCAAAGAACGGCAGGCCGTGGTCGCGCAGTTGCTGCCACCAGTCGAGCGTGGGTTCGAGCTCGCCGCCAAGCTGGCGCGCCGCCTGCCGGACCGCACTCTCCGCGCCCTCGAGCCGGAACCGCAACAGGCCCGCGTCCCAGGCCGCGCCCGCCAGTGGCAGCGGTTGCGTGGCCGCGTGATTCATCAGCGCAACCGCCTGCACCGGCTCGCATTCGCGGGCCACGCTGATGCCGCACTCCGGCATCGGCAACAGCCGCAGCGCGACATCGAGCAGCACGCCCAGCGTGCCGTGGGCGCCGCACATCAGGCGCGAGACATCGTAGCCAGCCACGTTCTTGATCACACGCCCCCCGAAAGCAAGCCGCTGGCCGCGTCCATCGACACAACCCACGCCGAGCACGAAATCCCGGGCAGCGCCCACGTAGGGCCGACGCGGACCGGAAAGGCCGGTGGCGATCGCGCCGCCCAGCGTGGAACCGGCAGCCCAGCGCGGCGGCTCGAAACCGAGCATCTGGCGCTGACCCGCCAGGGCATGCTCGATCTCCTGCAGTGGCGTCCCCGCGCGGGCACGCAACACCAGCTCCGAGGGCTCCCACTCGAGGATCCCGCTGTGAGCACCCACATCCATCACCTCGGCGCTCAGGGCGCGCCCGAGAAAGCCACGGCTGCCTGACCCGCGAATCTGCAGCGGGCGGGCCCAGCGGTGTGCCTCCACCACGCGCGCACAGATCTCGTCGCTGCGATCGGCGCCTGTCATCAGAACCGCTCCAGCTCGGGAAACGCCACTTCGCCGCCATGCACGTGCATGCGCCGCCCTTCGGCGCAGCGCGCAAGCGTGGGGATGGCCTTGCCCGGATTCAGCAGGCCATCCGGATCGAACACCGCTTTCACGGCGTGGAATTGCTGGAGTTCGGCGCTGCCGAACTGCACGCACATGGAATCGAGCTTCTCCACCCCCACTCCGTGCTCGCCGGTGATCGCGCCACCGACCTCGACGCAAAAGGCGAGGATCTTCGCGCCCAGTTCCTCGGTGCGTTCGAGAGCACCCGGCGCGGCGGCGTCATAGAGGATCAGCGGATGGAGATTGCCGTCACCGGCATGAAACACATTGGCCACCGGAAGTCCGTATTCCACAGACAAGGCCGCGATGCGCTCGAGCACCTCGCCAAGGCGCGCGCGCGGAATACTGCCATCCATGCAGTAATAATCCGGAGCAAGCCTTCCGACGGCGGGAAAAGCACTCTTGCGACCTGACCAGAGCCGAAGACGCTCGGCCTCGTCGCGCGCCACGCGGAGTTCGGCAGCGCCAGCGGCGCGCATGAGTTGCTCCACGCGCTCGAGCTGGGACTGCGCCTCCTCGGCCGTGCCGTCGAGCTCACACAAAAGCAGCGCCGCTGCATCACTGGGGTAGCCGGCGTGGGCAAAAGCCTCCGCGGCCTGCAGCGCCAGCGCATCCATCATCTCCAGACCTGCAGGCACGATGCCGGCGGCGATGATCGAGGCCACTGCGGCACCCGCCTGCGCGGGGCTGTCAAACGACGCCAGCAGAAGCCGTGCACAGGGCGGACGCGGCAGCAGGCGCACGGTGACCTCGACGATCACGCCGAGCAGCCCCTCGGAGCCACAGAGCAACGCCAGCAGATCGTAGCCCGGTGTGTCGGGAGCCTCACCGCCCAGCCGCAGGCGCTCGCCATTCATCAACACGATTTCAAGAGCCAGCAGGTTATGAACCGTGAGTCCGTATTTCAGGCAGTGCACCCCGCCGGCGTTTTCCGCCACGTTGCCGCCGATGGAGCAGGCGATTTGCGAGGAAGGATCGGGGGCGTAATACAGGCCATGCGGTGCCGCGGCCTCCGAGATGGCGAGGTTGCGTACGCCCGGCTGCACACGGGCAACACGGGCGAGCGGATCAATCGAGAGGATGCGGTCGAAACGCGCCAAGACCAGCAACACGCCATTGGCATGCGGCAATGCGCCACCGGAGAGTCCGGTGCCGGCCCCGCGCGCCACCACCGGCACGCCGCGCGCGCTGCACAGGCGCATCACCGATTGCACCTGCTCTATGGTCTGGGGAAT
>CAJADV010000568.1 GCA_903938575.1 uncultured Gammaproteobacteria bacterium | reverse complement strand
TGAAATCGTTCCCGACGATTTCACGGACGAAGGCCGCTCACCGGAAGGGCCCACGGCCCGAAGCGCTCGGTAGTTGCCGTGCCAGTTTCCTTTTCCCGGTAGGAGCGGGCCATGCCCGCGATCAATCTCACCGGGAGGGCCCACGGCCCGAATCGCTCGGTAATTGCAGTGCCACGGTCTTTTCCCCGTACGAGCGGGCCATGCCCGCGATCAATCTCACCGGAAGGGCCCACGGCCCGCAGCGCTCGGTAATTGCAGTGCCACGGTCTTTTCCCCGTACGAGCGGGCCATGCCCGCGATCAATCTCTCGGGGAGGGCCCACGCCTCGAAACGCTCGGTGGTTGCAGTGGTGGGTTCGTTCTGGATTTTTTCCACTCCCGGCTCGCGTCCCGGTCGTTCCCGGGCGCTGCAGCTGCGTGCTTTCACCACAATTCGGAGCGCGTCCAATCGAGACTTCCCGCCCGCAGCGCATGGCGGTATGTGACGGGCAAGTGCTCGAAACCGTCCCGCGCGACCAGCTCCGCGAAGTGCATAGCCGCTTGCCCCGGGTGCGTAAGCACAGAGCCCCGACTCCGTGTGATGCACGAGGTGGAATAAAACGGCCCTGAGCGCGCGTCAGGTTCGCCTCGGTCGCGGGCATGGCCCGCTCCTACTTTTACCCGTAAGCGGGCCATGCCTGCGATCAAGCGGGACGCGCCCGCAGCTCTCAGTTCTCCCCTGCCACACGCCCCGCCATCTCGGTGGCGACCACCGAGGCCTGCGGCGTTATGGCCGTGAAATGCGCCGCGTGGCCAACCACCTGGGGGCTGCTGCTCATGAGGCTGCGCATGGCGAGCACGGCCACGACGGCGTGCGCCGCGGCGATGAAAAGTCCGTAGCCCGCGTTACCGACCGTGTGCATGAGCCAGGCAACCACGATCGGGCCGATGGCCGAGCCCATGCCGTTCACCAGCAGGATCTTGCTGCTCGCGGCCACCAGTTCCTCGGCGGCCAGCATGTCTCCTGCGAGCGCCACGAAAATCCCGTAGAGCGGAAATGACAAACCGCCGAAAAGAAACATCAGGGTGTAGAGCAACGTGGTCTGGCTGGACGGCACCATCGCCAGCAGCAGCGCGACCACCGTCACGGCCGCGCAGAGAATCACGATCAGACGCCGGCGATCCATGCGGTCGGAGAGCATGCCCACGGGCCACTGCAGGACAACGGCACCCATGATCGTGGAGGCCATGAACGAGGCGATCTGCGAGCGCTCCAACCCGACCTCGAGGGCGTAGACCGCGCCCATGCCGTAAAAGCTGCCGTAGGCGAGCGAGGTGACCAGCAAGCCCGAGAGACACAAGGGTATGCGCTTCATCAACACGGGGAGCGGGATGCGCGCCGTGGGGCCCTGATGCATCACGGCACGCCGGGTGAGCGCGATGGGAACTACCGCCAGCGAGAACAGCGCGGAGACCAACACGAAGAGTTCGAAGCCGCGCGGATCGGCGAAGCTCAGGAGGTACTGACCACCCGCCATGGCGATCTGACAGACCAGCAGATAGATCGCGAGCAGGCGCCCGCGCGTGGCATTGGTCGCGGCGCTGTTCAGCCAACTCTCCGCGACAATGAACACACCCACCATGCAGGCACCGGCCAGCAGCCGCAGCAGCGCCCAGGCCACAGGATTGACCACCAGCGCGTGCGCGAGCGGCGCGAAGGAGACCAGCGAGGCCAGCGCCGCAAACACCCGGATCCCGCCCACGCGGCGGATCAGCGGTGGCGTGATCACCGAGCCCAGCATGTAACCAACGTAGTAGCAGGCCATCACCACGCCGGTGGTGCCGGTGCCGAAACCCGAGAGGCTCGCGCGCACGCCGAGCAACGTGCCCTGCAAACCATTGCCGAGCATCAGCAGGCCGAGCCCCGCAAACAGGGCCCACAGCGACAGCACGACGTGACGCACAGTGATGATCCGGGAGAAGGTGAATAGACCGTAATGCTAGCAGCGCCGCAGGCCGCATGGCAGTGAGGTATTACCGCCACACGGGCCGCGCGTGGCGCGTGGATCAGGCGGTGGCCATTGCGTACACTCGCCGCACACTCGGCACGGGAGAATCACATGGCGACCGACATCGGCGGACTGGGCGTCTGGTCTTTCATTGACAACCTCGACGCCGCCGGCGCCGCGGGCTTTGCCAGGCAACTGGAGGCCTGGGGTTACGGCGCGCTGTGGATCCCCGAGGCGGTGGGCCGCGACCCGTTCCCGATCATCGCCTGGATGGCAGCACACACCAGCAAACTGGTGTTCTGCACCGGCATCGCCAATATCTACGCCCGCGATCCGATGACCATGAACGCGATCCGCAAGACGCTGGGCGAGCTGGCGCCCGGACGCATCGTGCTAGGCCTCGGCGTCTCCCACAGCCATCTGGTGCAGAACGTGAGGGGGCACGAGTACTCGAACAAGCCCGTGGCCACCATGCGCGCCTACCTCGAGGGCATGGAAAAGGCCCTCTACATGGGCCCGGCACCCGCCGAGGAGCCGCCCGTTGTGCTGGCTGCGCTGCGCACCAACATGCTGAAGCTCTCGGCCGAGAAAGTCGCCGGCGCACACCCCTATTTCGTGCCCCCCGCGCACACGGCAAAGGCTCGCACCACGCTGGGCCCGGCGGCCTGGCTGTGCCCCGAGCAGATGGTGCTCGCCGAGCAGGATCCGGCGAAAGCGCGCGCCATCGCGCGCAAGCACATGGAGATCTACCTCGGCCTGCCGAACTACCAGAACAACCTGCTCGAACTCGGCTTCACCATGGACGACTTCGCCAACGGCGGCAGCGACCGCGTGGTCGATGCCATCGTGGCCTGGGGTGATGACGCCGTGATCCGCGAGCGCATCGCGGCACACCACGCTGCCGGCGCCTCGCACGTCTGCATCCAGGCCTTCCGCCCCGACGGCGAGATGGGCGCTGATCTCGCGCTCCTCGAGCGCTTCGCACCCGCACACGCCTGAAATTCCGCAGCCAGCACAGGAACACATCCATGGTCGACGTCATCAAGATCGGCATCAAACGCCCCGTCATCAATCCGCTGCTGCCGGATCCGGAGCCACGGCCTGTCAAGTACACGCTGATCTCCGCCGATGACCACCTGATGGAACCACCCCACACCTTCGAGGGCCGCCTGCCGGCGAAGCTGCAGGATCGTGCGCCGCGGATCGTCGAAACCGCCGAAGGCCACCAGGTGTGGTCCATCGAGGGCAAGCCCTATTTCCAGGTGGGTTTCATGTGCGTGGCCGGGCGCCCGCGCGAAGACCACCGCCTGGAACCCTCGCGTTTCGAGGAGATCCGTGCCGGCTGCTGGGATGTGCACGCCCGCGTGAAGGACATGGACATCGGCGGCATCTGGGGCTCGGTCAATTTC
>CAJADV010000567.1 GCA_903938575.1 uncultured Gammaproteobacteria bacterium | reverse complement strand
TCCCGAGGCAAGCGCGCGCCGCGGCTCATGGCTCAAGCCGGGGCCTTGGAGACAGGGATCCTCAGCGCGGATGTAGGGTGGGTTCGACACGATCACGGCAAAGCGACTCCCCGCGACGGGCCCATACCAGTCGCCGGCCACGAAGTGCGCGTTACCGATGACGTGACGCTGCGCATTGCGCGTTGCGACGGCGACAGCCGCGGGATCGATATCCACGCCGGTGATTTCCCAGCCGGGTCGCTCGCGTGCCAGCGCAAGGGCAATGGCACCGCTGCCGGTGCCAAGGTCGAGCACGCCACCCACATGAGCGCCCACTGCCGCAAGCACGCGCTCTACCAGACACTCGGTATCGGGGCGCGGCACCAGGGTGGCGGGAGTGACCTCCAGTTCCAGCGACCAGAACTCCGCCACGCCACGAATGCCTGCCACCGATTCACCCGCCGCACGCCGGGCGATTAACGCGGCGAAGCGCTGTTCAGCCTCCGCGGGTACGGGATCGCCGCTGTGGGCATAGAGCCAGGTTCGCGCGCGACCGAGCGCCTGCGCCATTAGCAACTCGGCGTCCAGACGCGGCGAGTCACCCGGCAGCGCTGCCGCTGCGCGCGCTATCAATGCGCTCACGGTGATATCCACAACGCCGGGCTCCGTCATCGCGGCAGCGCTCAATCACCCAGTGCCGCGAGCTGGTCGGCCTGGTACTCCTGGATGAGCGGCCCGATCACGCAGTCGAGATCACCTTCCATGACCTCGGGCAGACGGTAGAGCGTGAGGTTCACGCGGTGATCGGTCACCCGACCCTGCGGGAAGTTGTAGGTGCGGATGCGCTCGGAACGATCACCGCTGCCCACCTGAAGCTTGCGCTCGCTCGCTTGCTCTGCGTGCTGCGCGTCCTGCGCCTGGCTGAGCAGCTTGGAGGCCAGCAGGGACATCGCCCGCGCCCGGTTCTTGTGCTGCGAGCGCTCGTCCTGGCATTCCACCACGATGCCGCTGGGGATGTGCGTGATGCGCACCGCGGAGTCCGTGCGGTTGACGTGCTGGCCGCCAGCGCCGCTCGCGCGGTAGGTGTCGACACGCAGGTCGGCCTTGTTGATCTCGACTTCTTCTATCTCGGCCACCTCGGGCAGGATCGCGACGGTGCACGCCGAGGTATGGATACGACCCTGCGCCTCGGTGTCGGGGACACGCTGCACACGGTGCGCACCGGATTCGAATTTGAGCCGGCTGAAGACATCGCGCCCGGCCACGCTGGCGATGATCTCCTTGTAGCCACCGTGTTCGCCCGGGCGCTGGCTCAGAACCTCGACCTGCCAGCCGCGGGAGTCGGCGTAGCGCGAGTACATGCGGAAAAGATCGCCAGCGAAGATAGCCGCCTCATCGCCGCCGGTACCGGCGCGAACCTCGAGGAATACGTTGGAGCCGTCGCGCGGGTCGCGCGGCAGGAGCAGCAACTGGAGTTCGCCTTCGAGCGTCTCGCTGCTCGCACGCGCGGTGTCGAATTCCTCCTGCGCCAGTTCGCGCATCTCAGTGTCGGTGTCGCGCAGCAGCGCCTCGGCGCCGGCGATGTCCTCGAGCACGCGGCAGTAACGCACGTAGCACTGCACCACGGGCTCGATCTCGGCGTACTCCCGGCTGAAGGCACGAAAGCGCGTCTGATCGGCGATGACCTCGGCGTCACCGAGCAGTACAGAGAGTTCCTCGTGGCGCTCGCAGAGCTGCTGGAGTTTGGTGGCCAGCGAGGCCTTGATCACGAGCCGCCGTCCCCGCCATGACCCAATCCGAGCAACCGGCGCGCCCAGTCGAGAAGCTCGTGACGGCCTTCTTCGCCCGCCCGGCGCAGCTCGATGCTGGGACCGTGCACCAGTTTGTTGGTGAGGTTGCGACCGAACTGCATGAGTACTTCCTCGGGATCAGCACCGCCGCGCAGCGATTTCACCGCGCGCTCGAGTTCCTGGTCGCGCAGCCGCTCGGCCTGGCTGCGGTAATCGCGCAGCGTGCCCACGGCATCCAGGCCGCGCTGCCCACGCACCCAGCCCTCTACACCCTCAGCCACGATGTGCTCGGCCTTTTCGGCGGCCTGTTCGCGGGCGCGGAGGTTCTCGTCGATAATCTGTTTGAGGTCATCGACACTGTAGAGATAAACGTCACGCAGCTCCGCCACCTGCGGCTCGATATCGCGGGGCACAGCGATATCGACCATGAACATGGGCTTGCGCCGCCGGGCCCGCAGCGCCTGCTCCACCGCACCCTTGCCGAGTATGGGCAGCTGCGAGGCGGTGCAGCTCACCACGATGTCGGCCCGCGCAAGGTGCTGGGGAATCTGCGACAGCGTGATGGCCTCACCGCCGTGCACGGCCGCCAGCTGCTCGGCGCGCGCCACCGTCCGGTTGGCGATGATCAGCCTGGGCACACCGGCTTCTTTCAGATGCCGGGCCACGAGTTCGATCATCTCGCCGGCACCGATCAGCAGCGCGGTGGTCTGGCTGAAATCGTCGAAGATATGGCGCGCCATCCGCACCGCCGCGAAGGCCACCGATACCGGGTTCTGCCCGATACCCGATTCGGTGCGTACGCGCTTGGCCACTGCGAGCACGTGGTCCAGCGTGCGCCCCAGCTCAGCACCCACCGTGCCCGCTCGCCGCGCCTCGCTTACGGCCGTCTTGAACTGCCCGAGGATCTGGGGCTCGCCCATCACCAGTGAATCGAGGCCGCTGGCCACACGCACCAAGTGCCCGAGCGCCTCGGGGCCGCTCAGGCTGTAGAGGTTGGGTCCAAGCTCTCCGGGAGCCAGGGCGCGGGTGGTCTCGAGCCAGTGGCCGAGAAGCGGGGCTGCGCCTTCGTGGCTGGCCGCAGAGACGATGATCTCGGTGCGGTTGCAGGTGGAGAGAATCACGGCCTCCGAGATTCCCGAGAGGCCACAGGCGCCACTCAGGCCCTCGGAGAGTTGTTCGGGGGCAAAACTCACCCTCTCGCGCACCGCGACCGGGGCGGTCTCGTGATTGAGGCCGACAATCAGCAGGCTCATGGGCGGGGGGTGCCTGCGACGCCAGGCGCGGTGGGCAGAAGCAAGTGGCGCACCTTTGTTGCTCGGCTGTCGTGAAGCGCCCGGAGTGTATCAATTCGGTGCCGGATTGTGCAGAATCCCGGGCCTGTAGCACCCGCGCGGTTGCCGCCCCACGCCCCCCGATGTACACCCTTTTGCGCCCTACCCGCCTGGCCACACTCGGCCTGATCCTGCTCTTGCTGGCGGGCTGCGCTGCCACGCCTACCCCGAAACCCGGGACAAGCCCGGAGGAAGCGTCCGTTGCGGAGACCACACCCGCACCCAAGCCGGAACCTGTTTACCGGCCCTTCCCGGAGGACTCGCTGTATCCGCTCCTGGTGGCCGAACTCGCGGCCCGCAACGGTGCGGTGGATGTAGCACTCGAGAATTATCTCCGCCAGGCCCGTGTTACCCGCGATCCAGGCGTCGCCGCCCAGGCAACGCGCATCGCGCGCTTCAGGAAAAACGCCCCCGCCACACTCGAGGCCGCCCTGATCTGGGCCGAGGCAGAGCCCGGCAACCCGGAAGCACGCTACACCGCAGCCACCGAACTCACCCGGGAAGGCAGGCTGCAGGAAGCCATGGTGCAGATGCAGGCGCTCTACCAGCTGGGTGCGGGAGCCAACTTCACCGCCATCGCCGCGAGCGCACTGGACGCGCCGGAGGCCGACCGCAGGGCCATGGTCGAGGCACTCGCCGGGCTCGGGGAGGACGTGCCCAACGACGTGCTCGTGGCCCGCGCCGTGCTGGCACAGAGCCTGGAGGACAACGACAGCGCGCTCGCACTCACTACCCGCGTGCTGAAGGCCGAGCCCGGCAACTATCAGGCGGTGCTGATCGAGGCGCAGGTCTATCAGAACCGAGGCGAAACCGACAAATCCCTCGCCCGTATCAAAACCGCACTCGAGGCCGAACCGGGCAACGACCGCCTGCGCCTGCAGTACGCCCGCTTGCTCGCACGGAGCGACCTTCCGGGCGCAGCCGAGCAGTACGGCTCCATGCTCGCGAACGCCCCCGACGACGCCGAGCTCCGGCTCTCGCTGGCACTGGTGCTGCGCGAAATGAAGGACTACGCGCGGATGCGCACCGAACTCGAAGCCCTGCTCGCCGCGGGTAAACAAGAGGACGCTGCGCATTTGTATCTGGGCGAGGATGACGAACGCGCAGGGCGCAAGGATGCCGCGATGGATCACTACCTCGCCGTCAAACCCTCGCCCGCCTTCCCCATGGCCATCAATCGGGCGGGCGCAATGCTGCTAGCCGACGGCGGCACCGGGGCAATGGAGGCAGGAATGCAGCGCTTCCGCTCACGCTGGCCCGAACACGCCACGCGGATCGTGCTGCTGGAGTCCGAGATTCTGGTGGACCGCAAGGAATACGATGCCGCCTGGTCGGTGCTGAGCACCGCACTCGCCGAGTCCCCGTCAGAGCCCATGCTGCTCTACTCACGCTCGATGGTCGCCGAGAAGCGCGGTGATATCCCGGGCCTGGAGCGGGACCTGCGCGAAATGCTCAAACTCGAGCCCGACAACTCGCTCGCGCTGAACGCGCTGGGGTATTCGCTCGCCAATCTCACGGACCGCCACACCGAGGCGCTGGAACTCATCAGCCGGGCACTGGCCTTGAAGCCCGGCGACCCGGCCATTCTGGACAGCATGGGCTGGGTGCATTACCGGCTGGGTGACCTGCCAAAGGCGCTTGGCTACCTGGAGGACGCATTCAGCCGCTTTCCCGACCACGAGGTCGCAGCCCATCTGGGCGAGGTCCTGTGGGCCATGGCCCGCAAGGACGATGCAGTGGCCGCATGGAAAAAGGGCCTCGAGGGCACTCCCGACAGCCCCATCGTGCGAGACACCATGAAGCGCCTGGGAGCGCCGGAGATCAAACCGTGACACCGGGCAGGCTGCTGGGCGGCCTGCTGGTGCTGGCGCTGCTGGGCGGGTGTGTGCAGCAGCCGCGCCAAGGCCCCGCAGACTGGCAGACGCATCTGAATGCGGTGAGCGCCCAGACCCGCTGGGACCTGCAGGGCAAGATAGGCCTGCGGGCTCCGGGCCGCGCGGGCAGCGCGTTCTTGAGCTGGAACCAGACGCCCGAGAATTATCGATTGGTCCTGAGCGGCGCACTTGGCCTCGGCCGGCTGGTGCTGGACGGCGATGCGAGCGGAGTGACCTGGCAGGACAAGGACGGCGCCACGCGGCATCACCCCGATCCCTCTGTACTCATCGCCAAGGCCTGGGGCTGGACGGTGCCCGTGAACGCCTTGCGCTACTGGGTGCGGGGAATTCCCGACCCGTCGCTGCCCGTGGATGATCAGGTGCTCGAGCATGGCCTCAGCACCCGCTTCCGGCAATCGGGCTGGACGGTGGCCCCCGAGAACTACAGCGATGTGGGCGGCATCAGCCTGCCCGGACGCGTGCGCCTGAACGGCGAGACCGCCGCGATCACCGTCTCGATCAGCCGCTGGACACTGCCGCCGGCCTGAACATGCCAACCCTTCCCGCCCCCGCCAAACTGAACCTCTTCCTGCACATCACCGGGCGCAGGCCAGACGGCTATCACCTGCTGCAAACCATCTTCCAGTTGCTCGACGTGGGGGATGAACTCGACTTCTCAGCGCGCACGGACGGTCAGATCACTCTGGCGACGGATCTCGAGGGCGTGGCTACCGAAGACAACCTGGTGGTCCGCGCCGCGCGCGCGCTGGCGCTGCACACGGGCTGCACGGCCGGGGCGGATATCCGGCTCCGGAAGCGGATACCCACGGGCGGCGGGCTGGGCGGAGGCAGCTCTGACGCAGCCACCACGCTGCTCGGCCTGAACCACCTGTGGGGCTGTGGCCTCGGCCTCGAGGAGCTGGCCCGCATCGGCCTGTCACTCGGGGCCGACGTGCCCGTGTTCGTGCACGGGCGCAGCGCCTGGGCCGAGGGGGTCGGCGAGTTGTTGCAACCCGTGGCATTGCCCCCGCGCTGGTACCTTGTGATCTACCCCGAGTGCCCGGTGAATACTGCCGTGATTTTCAAGGACCGGGAATTGACACGTAACACCCCCGTCATCACACTGGCCGCCTTTTTGACGGGACAGGTTCACAACGATTGTGAGCCCGTCGCCAGCAGGCTGAACCCGGAAATTGCCCGGGCACTCGCCTGGCTTGCGAGCCACGGAACGGCACGCATGAGCGGCACTGGAAGCGCCGTCTTCGCAGCCTTCGAAGACGAGTACGCGGCGCGGAGAGCGGCCGCGGCAGTGCCTGGGGAATGGACGCGGTTCGTGGCACGTGGCCTCGACCGCTCACCAGTGCATGCAGCATTGGGTTTATGAATCGCCTGGGGCGTCGCCAAGTGGCTAAGGCAGCGGGTTTTGATCCCGCCATTCGTAGGTTCGAGTCCTACCGCCCCAGCCAATATCCCGACCGGGAACGCATGTGACGACGAGGAACGCCGACGTGCCAGAAATGATGGTGTTCACCGGCAGTTCGAATCCCGAACTCTCGCAGAAGATCGTGCATCGGCTGGGCCTGAGGCTCGGCAACGCCACGATCGGGCGTTTCAGCGACGGCGAAACCAGCATCGAGATCGACGAGAACGTCCGCGGCAAGGATGTGTTCATCATCCAGTCGACCTGCGCACCCACCAACGACAACCTGATGGAACTGATCCTCATGATCGACGCGCTCCGGCGCTCGTCGGCCACGCGGATCACAGCGGTAGTGCCCTACTTCGGCTACTCGCGCCAGGACCGTCGTGTGCGCTCCGGCCGTGTGCCGATCAGCGCCAAGGTGGTCGCCGACATGATGGCCAAGGCAGGCGTGAATCGCGTGCTCACGATCGATCTGCACGCCGAGCAGATCCAGGGCTTCTTCGACGTACCCGTAGACAACTGCTACGGCTCCACCATCCTGATCGACGACATAGAGCGCCAGCGTTACCAGAACATGATCGTGGTCTCGCCCGATATCGGCGGCGTGGTGCGCGCCCGCGCCATTGCCAAGCAACTGAACGACCTCGATCTCGCGATCATCGACAAACGTCGCCCCAAGGCCAACGAATCGCAGGTGATGCACATCATCGGTGAGGTCGAGGGCCGCACCTGCCTCGTGATCGACGACATGGTCGACACCGCCGGCACGCTCTGCAAAGCCGCGCAGGCACTGAAAGAGCGCGGCGCCTCGCGGGTCATCGCCTATTGCACGCACGCCGTGCTCTCGGGCAAGGCGATCAGCAATATCTCCGCGTCGTCGCTCGACGAGCTCGTCGTGACCGACACGATCCCGCTCTCGGCAGAGGCGCGCGACTGCGACCGCATCCGCGTCCTCAGCGCAGCCTCGCTGCTCGCAGAGGCCGTGCGTCGGGTCAGCAACGAGGAATCCATCAGCGCGATGTTCGCCTGATCGACACGCGAGGGCAGCCGCCCCCGCGTTTTAACCATGGCGGTGCCGTACCCGGTCGCAGGGGCGGATGTCCGCAATACAGGAGCACAGACCATGTCTGCCCAATTTGAACTCAACGCCGCTCCGCGCGGCGACGCGGGGAAGGGTGCGAGCCGCCGCCTGCGCCACCAGGGACTCGTCCCGGCGATCCTCTACGGTAACGAGACGGTGCCGCTGTCGATCTCTCTGTCACACCGCGAACTCACCAAGGCGCTCGAAAACGAAGCCTTCTTCTCGCGGATCGTAAACATCAAGCTGGACGGCACGGATCTGCCGGTGATCATCAAGGATCTGCAGCGCCATCCGGCCAAGCCTTTGATCATGCACGCTGACTTCCAGCGCGTGAGCATGGACCGCAAGATCAACGTCCACATCCCGCTGCACTTCATCAACCAGGACAAGTGCCAGGGCGTGAAGCTTATGGGCGCCATGGTCCAGCACAACGCCAACGAGATCTACATCAGCTGCCTGCCGAAGGATCTGCCGGAGTACATCGAGGTCGACATGACCCCGTGGAACATGGGCGAATCAGTACACATCTCGGATCTCACGCTCCCGCCGGGTGTGGAGAGCGTGGCGCTGCAGCAAGGCCCGGAGCACGACCTGCCCGTGGCCACGGTGCTGGCAACCAAGGGTGGACCGGCCGAGGAGCCGGGCGCAGCAGCAGCGAAGGCAGCACCGGCCAAGGGAGCACCGGCCAAGGGGGCTCCGGCCAAAGCGGCAGCCAAGCCCGCAGCGGCAGCAGCCAAACCCGCTGCGGCAGCCAAGCCCGCCGCAAAGAAGAAGTAAGCACGGGAACCGGCCGCGGGTGCGCATACGTGCCCCGCGGCCTTTTTCATACCGGTGCCCTCGCCGCTCGCCCTCATCGTGGGCCTTGGCAACCCCGGGGCCGAGTACGCGCGCACGCGCCACAACGCGGGCGAGGATTTCGTCCGGGCTATTTCCCAGTCCTTCGGTGTCACGCTCAAGGCCGAGCCCCGCTTCAGCGGGCTCACCGCGCGTCTGACTATCGCAGGGCAGGACCTCCGCTTGCTGGTGCCGCAGACCTTCATGAACCGCAGCGGCCAGGCCGTGGGCCCGATGGCAGGCTTCTTCAAACTCGAGCCCGCGCAGATACTGGTCGCCTACGACGAACTCGACCTGCAACCCGGTGAGGTGCGTTTCAAGGAAGGCGGCGGACACGGAGGCCATAATGGCGTGCGCGATATCATCTCCGCGCTGGGTAACCGCAACGATTTCTACCGGCTGCGGATCGGCATCGGGCATCCGGGCAGCCGGGAACGGGTAAGCCCACACGTGCTCTCGCGGCCAGCGTCCGAGGACCGGGAGCGCATCGATCTCTGCATCGAAGAGGCACTGCGTGCATTGCCCGAGGCGGTGAACGGCAACTGGCCGATCGCCATGAACAAACTGAACAGCTTCAAGGTCGAGTGACACATGGGATTCAATTGCGGCATCGTCGGACTGCCCAACGTCGGCAAGTCCACGCTCTTCAACGCACTCACGCGGGCAGGCATCGCCGCGCAGAACTTCCCGTTCTGCACCATCGAGCCCAATACGGGCATCGTGCCGGTGCCCGATCCGCGGCAGGATCGCATCTCGGCCATCGTGAAGCCGCAGCGCATCGTACCGACCACGATGGAGTTCGTGGATATCGCAGGGCTGGTGGCGGGCGCCTCGAAGGGCGAGGGCCTTGGCAACCAGTTTCTCGCCAACATCCGCGAGACCGATGCCATCGCACACGTGGTGCGCTGTTTCCGCGACGACAACGTGGTGCACGTGGCCAACCGCATCGACCCGCTGAACGACATCGAGGTGATCAACACCGAACTCGCGCTGGCGGATCTCGAGAGCGCCGAGCGCCAACTGCTGCGCGTCTCGCGCGTGGCCCGGGGCGGCGACAAGGAAGCGGTGAAGCAGCGTGATCTGCTCGAGCGCCTGATCCCCCTCCTGAACGAAGCCCGCCCCGCCCGCACGCTGGTGGTCTCGGGAGACGAGGAGCGGCTGCTGCTGAAGCAGCTGAACCTGCTTACGGCCAAGCCC
>CAJADV010000566.1 GCA_903938575.1 uncultured Gammaproteobacteria bacterium | reverse complement strand
GGCGAGCGCCTCCAGACTCAGGCTCTCGCGGATCCAGAGCGCGTTCAGCCAGTTCAGTTTCTCGAGATCGAAGACGGGACCTCCCAGCGATACCCGCTCGATGGCGAAGTCGGCGAGCATCTCGGCGAGCCTGAACTTCTCGCGCTCATCGGGCATAGACCAGCCCATGCGCCCGAGGTAATTCAGCAACGCCTCCGGCAGATAACCCATGCGGCGGTAGTAGAGAATGCTGGTAGGGTTCTTGCGCTTGGAGAGCTTGCTCTTGTCCGGGTTGCGCAGCAGCGGCATGTGGCAGAGCACCGGCATCTGCCAACCAAAGTAGCGGTAGAGCAGCATGTGCTTGGGCGCGGAGTTGATCCACTCCTCGCCGCGCAGCACGTGCGTGATCTCCATCAGGTGATCATCGACCACGTTGGCGAGATGGTACGTGGGCATGCCGTCAGCCTTCAGCAGCACCTGCATGTCGACCTGCGACCACTCGATGCTGATCTCCCCGCGCAGCATGTCCTGCACGGTGCAGGTGCCCTCGCGCGGGACCTTCATCCGCACCACGTGCGCCTCCCCTGCCGCGAGCCGCTGTGCCACCTCGGTCTCGCCAAGTGCGAGGCAGTGACCATCGTAGCCGGGGGTCTGCTGGGCAGCCTGCTGCTCGCGGCGCAACGCATCGAGACGCGCCGTCGTGCAGAAACAGCGGAATGCGTTGCCGCTCTCCAGCAGCATGTCGGCGTGGCGCTGGTAGATCGCGCCGCGCTCGCTCTGGCGGTACGGCGCGTGCGGGCCGCCGACATCGGGCCCCTCGTCCCACTCGAGTCCCAGCCAGCGCAGCGATTCAAGGATCGCAGTCTCCGACTCCGCAGTGCTCCGAGCCTGATCGGTGTCCTCGATACGCAGCACGAAGGTGCCCCCGTGCTGGCGGGCAAAACAGAGATTGAAGAGCGCGATGTAGGCGGTACCCACGTGCGGGTCGCCGGTGGGCGAGGGGGCGATGCGGGTGCGTACGTTCATGGACACTGCCTTGCGGTTATCGGGACGCTTGCGGGAAAGCGCCGCGATTATAGACCGCTACAGGAAGCTGCGAATCGCTCAGTCGAGCGCCACCTCGTCGCGGTATTCGGGCACGCTGACGCGCCAGCCAAGCTCGTCCTTGATCCGCAGGCGCAGCGCATCGGCGGCTGCGGGCTCGCCGTGGGTCACGAAGGTGTGGCGGGGAGGCTCCGGGAAGCCGCGCATCCAGTCGAGCAGTTCACCGGCGTCCGCATGCGCCGAAAGCGCATCCAGCCCGTGCACCTGCGCCCGCACGGGAAACCAGCCACCGTGGATCTTGATCTGCGCGGCGCCTGCGACCATCGCCGCGCCGCGCGTGCCTGGCGCCTGGAAGCCTACAAAAACCACGCTGTTGCGGTGATCGCCCACCAGCGATTTCAGGTGGTGAAGTACACGACCACCGCTCGCCATCCCGCTCGCCGAGATGATCACCGACGGATAGCTGCTGCGGGTGAGCGCCTGCGACTCCTCGACCGTGCGCACGCGAATGGTGCCCTCGTCGATCGCCTCGCAGTCCTCGCGACTCAGGCGGTGCTCGGTCTGGTGCGCGCAGAAGATATCGGTGGCACGGATGGCCATCGGACTGTTCAGGTAAACGGGCACGTCGGGAATCGCACCGCGTGCCTTCAGCTTCTGCAGGATATGCAGCACCAATTGCGCGCGGCCGACTGCAAAGGCCGGGATCAGGACGATGCCGCCGCGCCCTATGGTTTCGCAGATGAGCTTTGCGAAGGACTGCTCGGGATCGATGACTTCGTGCACGCGATCACCATAGGTCGATTCCACGACAAGGTAGTCTGCGTGCCCGGGATGCTCCGGCGCGCGCATCAGAGGATCGTGCGACCGACCGAGATCACCGCTGAACACAGCGCAGCGGTGGCCGTCGTCGAGCACCAGGCTGCAGGCGCCAAGAATGTGTCCGGCGGGAACCAGGCGAAGCCCAAGCCCATTCACCAGCGGGTGCGCCAGCCCAGTTTCCAGCACCCGGAACTGCCGCAGCACGCGCTGCGCGTCGTCTTCGGTGAACAGCGGCTCGGCGGGGCTGTGGCGGGAGAAATGCTTGCGGTTGGCGTAACGCGCGTCCTCCTCCTGCAGGAATCCCGCATCAGGCAGCAGCACCTTGCAGAGATCGAGCGTGGCCGGACTGCAATAGACCGGACCACGAAAGCCCTGCCGGTAAAGCGCCGGCAAAAAACCGCTGTGATCGATGTGTGCGTGCGAAAGAACAACGGCGTCGATGGCCGTAGCCGCAAGCGGCAGCGGCTGCCGGTTGCGCAGACGCAGCGTTTTCACGCCCTGATACAAGCCGCAATCGACCAGCACCCGGGAGCCGTTCGCACTCAGCAGGTACTTCGACCCGGTGACCGTCTGCGCGGCGCCTAAGAACTGTATCTTCACCCTGAATCCTCCGTGTGTGCGGCTTCACTGGTCGCCGCATGCCCCACTCTCCTACCATGGCCCCACGCTACCGCAGGGAATCGGACACGCGCCCATGGACAACAACTTCCTCTATCTCCGTCGCTTGGGCATTGATACCTATCAAGAGCCGGTCGTGTACATGCGCCACGATTGCGACATCTGCCGCTCCGAGGGATTCAGCAGCCAGAACCGCGTACAGGTCAGTTGCGGCGAGCGCCACATCATCGCCACCGTACACATGGTGCGCTCCGATCTTCTCCACCACGACGAGGCGGGCCTCTCCGAGTCGGCCTGGCTGCTGCTGGGCGCCGTGGAGCGTGAGCAGGCGCACTTCAGCCATCCGGCGCCGGTGGAGTCGATGAGCTACGTGCGCGGCAAGCTCTACGGCACGCCCTTCAGCGCGGAGGCAGCACAGGCCGTGATCGGCGATATCCGCGACGGACGCTATTCCGACATCCAGCTCGCCGCCTATGTGGCCGCCAGCGCCGACTGCCTGCTCGGCACGCAGGAAGTGATTGCCATCACGCGCGCTATGGTCGATTCCGGACGCCGCTTCGACTGGGGCACCAGCCCCGTCATGGACAAACACTGCGTGGGGGGCGTGCCCGGCAACCGCACCACGCTGATCGTGGTGCCGATCGTTGCCGCCGCGGGTCTTCTGATCCCCAAGACCTCCTCGCGCGCGATCACCTCACCGGCCGGCACCGCCGACACCATGGAGACGCTGGCACCGGTGGGAATGTCCTTCGAGCACATGCGTCGCGTCGTCGAAAGCGAGGGCGGCTGCATCGTCTGGGGCGGTTCGGTCAGTCTCAGCCCCACCGACGACATCGTGATCCGGGTGGAGCGCGCGCTGGATCTCGACAGCGAGGGCCAGCTGGTGGCCTCGGTGATTTCGAAGAAAGTCGCCGCTGGCGCCACGCATGTGCTGATCGACATCCCGATCGGCGCCACGGCCAAGGTGCGACACGCCGAGAGGGCACGCCGCCTGGGCGAGCAGCTTGTCGACACGGGGGCCGCGATGGGCCTCGAGGTCAGGGTACAGAAAAGCGACGGCACCCAACCGGTAGGGCGTGGCATCGGGCCCGCGCTGGAGGCCCGCGATGTGCTCGCCGTGCTGCGCCGTGAGGCCGGCGCGCCGGCGGACCTGCGCGACCGCTCGCTGCGCATCGCCGCAGCCCTGCTCGAGATGAGCGGCAAGGTCGCCGCAGGTGAAGGCGCAGCCCGGGCCGAGGCGCTGCTCGACTCCGGCGCCGCCTGGAAGAAATTCCACGCCATCTGCGAAGCACAGGGCGGCTTCAGCGAGCCGCCGCGTTCGCTGCAGCAACACAGCATCAACGCCGAGCGCGCCGGCGTGGTGGCGCACGTGAACATGCGCAGCCTCGCGCGGGCGGCAAAGCTCGCCGGTGCGCCCGCCGACAAGGCTGCGGGCATTGAAATGCATGTGCGCCTCGGCGAGGAAGTCGAACGCGGACAGCCGCTTTTCACCATGCACGCCGACACCGCCGGCGAACTCCACTACGCACTCGACTTCCTGAGCGCCCACCCCGAGACGCTCAGCATCGAGGAGCCGGTACGATGATCCAGATCGTCGACCTGCACGCGGGCAAGCTGGGCGCCCGTATCACTGCTGCGTCGGGCGCGACCCTCATGCCGATCGAGCATCGCCACTTCCCGGATGGCGAGAGTTACCTGCGAGTACTGGGCGATCCGCGCGGCGCGCAGCTGTGGATCGTGGCTGATCTGGTGCCGGCCGACGCCACCCTGCTTCCGGTGCTGCTGCTGGCGGCGAGCCTGCGCGAGCAGGGTGCGGCGCGCGTGGGGCTGATTGCCCCCTACCTGCCCTATATGCGCCAGGACATCGCCTTCCAGCCGGGCGAGTGTGT
>CAJADV010000565.1 GCA_903938575.1 uncultured Gammaproteobacteria bacterium | reverse complement strand
GGTACCTCAAGCGGCTCAAGCGACTCGTTAGCGGTATGCTGACGGAGTGAGCCGCTCGCCGTAGCTTTGCCGCTATTTTGCAGTCCGGCGCACGCATTGACCTGAGCACACACGGGGGGAGTTTGCGATGTCCACAGTGAACGATATGCAGGGCCGGGTGGCGCTGGTCACCGGGGGCAGTGACGGCATCGGTCTCGCGACAGCGATGCTGCTGGCCGAACGCGGCGCCACCGTTGCGGTGTGCGGGCGCAATCCCGAGCGCCTTGCGCGTGCGCTCGCCCAGTTGCAGGGGCTAGGCCCGGCCGAGGCGCATCAACTCGATGTTGCCGATGCCGTTGCTTTCGCTGCACTCGTAGAGGATGTGGCGCGCCGGCATGGCCGGCTCGACATGCTGGTGAACAACGCTTTTTCCAACAGTTACGCCAGCGTTGCCGATCTCGGGCTAGAGCAATGGCGTCGCGATTTTTCCGTCAACGCCGAGGCAGTGTTCGTCGGGACCAAAGCGGCTCTGGCCGTGATGATGGCGCAGGGTCGCGGCTCCATCGTCAATATCGCCTCGACCAACGGCATCCGGGCGGCTGCGGGCATGTCGAGCTACTCCGCATCGAAGGCGGCATTGCTGCATTTCACGGCCTGTGCGGCCATGGAGGCAGCGCCCGCCGGGGTGCGCATAAACACGGTGGCGCCGGGCATGGTGATGACCGCGGCGGTCGAGGACTACATGCGTCATTTCGGGGATCTGGCCGTGCGCACCGTGCAGGCGATTCCCATGCAGCGTGCCGCGCAGCCACGCGAATTGGCCGAGGCGATTGTCTTCTTGCTGTCGGATGCTGCGAGCTTCATCACGGGTATCGCCTTGCCGGTCGATGGCGGCAAGTCGGTGCAGCTACATCTGCCCGGCTGAGCGCTATTTGCAGCACTTTTGGCGGTGACGCCGCGTGCCAGGCACTCGCCCTTGCTGCCGGCTCAATCGCAGATGAGCACCACCTTTCCCGCGATCTCCGCGGCATCGATGCGCCGGTGCACGCTCTGCGCCTGCGCGAGCGGCACGCGCTCGGCCACGGCCGGTGCCAGCTTGCCTGCAGAGAGCATTTGCATGAGCTCCGACAGATCCTCCCGGAACTCCGCGGGTCTGGATTCCCGACGGCTCTGGATGTTGTAGAAAGCCGTGCGCCGCCCGTCGGGTAGCAGCTTCCACAGCGCCAGCAATTTCGTGAAACCCCACAGCAGCGAGGGGATGCTTTCGGAGCCATCCTTTGCCTGCAAGGCGCCGAATCCCACCAAGGTGCCGCCTCGCTCGAGGCAGCGGTAGGAGCGGCTCCAGTTGGCGCCGCCGATGGTGTCGAACACCGCCTTCACGCCACCGCTGGAAATCTCCAGCGTGCGTGTGACGAAATCCTCGCTGCGGTAATCGATGGGCGTGGCGCCGAAGCGCAGCAGCAAGGGGTGCTTGGCCGCAGAGGCCGTGCCGATCACCCGCAGGCCCAGATGCCGGCCGAGGTCGAGCAGTGCGCTCCCCACCGCGCCGCCGGCCGCGTGCACCAGGATCCAGTCCCCGGACTGCAGGCTGCATTCGCGTTTGAGCATCTGCCAGGCGGTGGTGTAGGAGAGGATCATGCTCACCGCCTCGGCGGGATCAAGCCCCTGCGGACAGCGCACCACCCGCGCGGCATCCACGCAGAGATACTGCGTGTAACCACCGATCACCGGCATATCTGCCACGGCATCGCCCACGGCGATATCCGTCACGCCCGCGCCGAGGGCATCGACCTCGCCAAACCAGTCGTAGCCCAGCGTGAAGGGCGGCTTCTGTTTCACGCCCGGATACTGCCCGAGACGGATGATGGTGTCGGTGAAGCCCGTGCCAGCGGCGCGCACCCGCACGCGGCATTGCCCGGGACCGGGTTGTGGCAGGGTGGTTTCCTCCACCACCCGGAGCTGCTCGGGTCCGCCGAAGGCCTGCAGTTCGATGCGCTGCC
>CAJADV010000564.1 GCA_903938575.1 uncultured Gammaproteobacteria bacterium | reverse complement strand
GACAGATCCCGCGCAGTTCCAGCATCAGCGCGCTATTCCCGGGAAAGCCTGTGCACGCTCAGTTGCCCAGTGCCGCTGTTTCGGTGAGCGCCACCGAAAGTCGACCGCGAGGCGCGAAATCCCAGCCGCCGAGGTATTCGATATCGTCGATCAGCCAGCCGGATCCATCCCGGACCAGCAAGAAGCGATCCGGCCAGGTCTCGATCACCTTGTGGGTTTCAGGATCGCTATAGCTGTACTTCACGCGCACCGTGGCATGACCATCCACTTCTTCGACGGTATCTATCTCGCCGCTGGAGGCGCCCTCGAAGAGACTGGAGAAAATATCGCCGTCGATCATGGGCGGCTTGTCGGTGGGGTACTTGGCCTTGTAGGCCTGCTGGCCCGCAAGTGCATCGTGAAGCAGGCCGTTCAGGCGCGGGCTCAAATGCGGTGCAAGCGCTGCGGCCTGCGTTGCGTTCGGCAGGCCGCGGAAAAACTGCGCGTGATACTGCGCAAGGAACGCCAACACGCGCTCGCCCTCGGCGGATGACGCTTTCGTTTCCGCAGGCGCAGGCGCAGGGGCCTCGGGCACCCCAGAGCAGGCACAGAGCAAGGCAAGCAGGGCAGACAGGAGCAGGGTTTTCACAATGGAGTCCTCCGTGATTGGACGATACGCGCGAGAACCGCGGCATCTTTGGCATAGCGGGAACGCAATTCTTTCTGGTCCGTATCAAGCTCGCGGCAGCGCAGCCCCGACACGGCCGCAGCCATCTGCGCACGACGTTCCTCGTTGTAGGGCTCTTCACCCGCCCAGTGGTTGCAGTTCACGGCGCGGCGGATGAAGTCCTGCACCTCCGGAGGCATACCTTCCTGCAGGGCCCTGACGCCGGGTGCCTCCTCATTGACCGGCTCCGGCTTTGCGGGAACCGCGATCAAGGGCGTATTTGGCGCGTCGGCCACGGCAACGGGCGCGGAGGATTCAGGGACGGGCGGCGAAAGCGTAGCGTGTGACTCCGTATTGACGGGAGAAGCCAGAGGCGCCGGGCGCTGCTCGCACGCCGACAGACACAGCAGCCCAACGACAGCAGCTGCAGCGGCAAAAAAAGCTGATGCGCAACGCCTCATCACCGATGGACTCCGTATCAATAATTGTTGAGCGCCGTGACCTTGCCATCAGCGCCGAACCAGACCTGCCCACTGCCGAGCATCGCGCCCGCGTCGCGAACGAACATGTTGCGGGGAAGACCCTTGGCGATTTCCTCGCGGAAACGTGGGCTGAAGATAAGGTCGTAGTCGGGAAGCAATTGCTCGGCCGAGGTGTAGCGCTTGCGGCCAGCGGAGGTGTCGATGCGGATCGGGTAGCGGATCAGCGAGGCGGCGGCCTTGCGGTCACCACTCTTCACGGCACGCCAGAAAGCCTGCGCATTACGGTGCAGGATCTCGGGGTCCTGCACTCCCAGCGCTGCGTAGCGGTTGTTCAGGGATCCGGCCGTTCCGCCCTCCATCGAAAGGTACACAGGCCGCGAGGTTCCAGAGTCGGTCTTGGTCCAGGTGCCGCGGATAACCTCGCACTGAAGTTCGCTGTCACCGAACTTGCTCGCGGGGTCTTTTTCAGGGAACTCCGCCTCGAAGCGCGCGGTCGTGGCGCCGCTGGCATCGAGTTCCTCGAGCAGCACATGCGTTGCGTCGATCATGCGGCCGCGTAGCGCGATATCCTTCAGCTGCGAGGCGTAGAAATACACGCCGGTCACATCCGTGTCCCCGAAGATCAGCGTCATGCGGATCCGCAACGTGTCCCCGAGCGTTCCCTCGTAGTTCCACATCCAGCCCGGCTGCGGGTTATTGCAGATGGCGAGTGCGGGCAGCGGCAGCACGAGCAGCAACAGTCCGGCAAGCGCTAAACGACGCAGATTCATAAAGCGGGCGACTCCCGGGTGCGTATAGCCGGAGTCTACCCCAGACACCGCCGCGCGGAGACATTGGCTCTCCGCG
>CAJADV010000563.1 GCA_903938575.1 uncultured Gammaproteobacteria bacterium | reverse complement strand
TGCGAGCGCGACAGCGTCTCGCGCATCGCCTTGGCCAGATCGCGCACCTGTTCCAGCACCCCGAATTCCCAGGCCGGCATGTTGGCGAGGAAAACCCCGGGCGGGGCGATGTCGTTGCTCAGGTAACCACCGGGTTTTTCGAGGAGCGTCTCCACCACCTTGATCAGGGTGGCGGTCATGACCGTGCCAGTGACCACCGGGCGCTCCTGACCCGTGGCGAACATGGCGGCATTGGCGCGCACGTCGAAGGATTCGGGGTCGCGCGACCAATAAATGCCGAGGGCACCCAGGGCAATCACCACCACGCCGGCGGCAATCGCCACCGTAATGGCCACTGTGCCGCCAGTCTTGCGCGTCATCTCGCGCGCCCGGTTCTGTCCCTGATCGTCCATCGTTACTGCTCCGCGAGTCCCTTCACCATGGCTTCGGCGCACACACGTGCGCCCCCTTCAAACTCCAGACAAAATGGCAGCTGCGCCCCGGCCACCGGCCGAGGCTGCAGCCCGAACACCATCAAATGGTAGCCCCCGGGCGCCAGCAACAGCGCGCCGCCCGCCTTGACGGGCAAGGGTCCGGCCGGGCCCATGTGCATCATGCCCTCGCTCATGGAATGCTCGTGGACCGCGGCGCTGGCGGCGCCTTCGACCGTTGCGCCGCGGAGCACGAGCTCGCTGGTGCCGGTGTTGCGCAGACCGAAATAGATGGCCGCATTGCCCGGTCCCGGTGGCGGCTCCAGCAGCCACGGCGATTCGATCCGAATATCGGCGGCGTCCACATGCAAGGCGGCAAATGTACAGGCCATGAAGGCAAGAAGAAGGCGCATCGGGGAGTTCCGGTAGAGCGGGAGACACGCGGCTGCATTCTGCCATAGGCCGCGTCCGGCCCAAGCGTGAATTCTGCTCGCCGCAACACGATCACAGCGCCTAGAATCCGCGCATGCGAATCCTGCTTGTTCTCCTGTGCCTGTGGTTACCCGCGCTTGCGCCCTGGGCAAGCGATGCGTTTCCGGGGGGCGGAGGCAATGCCGCGTTGCTCGGCGCCAGCCAGCCCGAGTTCCTGGCGGTGGAGCAGGCCTATCCGCTGACAGCCTCGGTCAGTGAAGGACAACTGCATCTGCGCTGGGATATCACCCCCGGCTATTACCTCTACAAAGTCCGCATGAGCCTCGCTGTTGCCGAGGCCGGCACGGCCCGACCGCTGGCACCGACCTGGCCTGCGGGCGAGGCACACGAGGACGAGTTCCTCGGCGCCACCGAGATCTACCGCGGCCAGCTCGATCTCGCCATCGCACTCGCCGCGCCCGTTGCCCACGAGATCGTGCTGAAATCACAGGGCTGCGCCGATGCGGGGCTGTGCTACCCGCCGCGCACACAGCGCCTGGCGGTGGATCCGGAACGCGGCACGGTCACCGAGCTGCCCCCCGAGGCTCCAGCGGCGAGCACGGCCCAGCCCGCGGCGACGCCGCTCGCGGCGCCGGGCGGATCCCTGCTCACCATGGTGCTGCTGGCCGTGCTGGGCGGGATGATCCTCAACCTGATGCCCTGCGTGTTCCCGGTGCTCTCGCTGAAGGTGCTTGGCATCGCGCAGAAGGGCGGTGACGCGCATGACCGCCTCGAGCACGGACTCGCCTACACCGCCGGCGTGATACTGAGCTTCATTGGCGTGGCCGCGCTGCTGCTCTCGCTGCGGCAAGCGGGCGAAGCGATAGGCTGGGGTTTTCATCTGCAGTCACCGGTTTTCGTGGGTGCGCTGGCGTATCTCTTCACGGCGATGGGCCTGGGGCTCTCGGGTGTGACCAATCTCGGGGCAGGCCTCATGGGTGCCGGCAATTCGCTGGCCGCCCGCGCGGGACTGGCAGGCTCCTTCTTCACCGGTGTGTTGGCGGCCGTGGTGGCAAGCCCGTGTTCGGCGCCCTTCATGGGTACGGCGCTCGGTTTTGCCATGACGCAGCCGCCTGTGGCGGCACTCGGCATTTTTGCGGCGCTGGGCTTCGGGATGGCGCTGCCCTTCCTGCTGCTCGCGCTAAGCCCCGGCTTGCTGCGGCGCTTGCCGCGTCCGGGCGCCTGGATGGAGGGCTTCAAGCAGGTGCTGGCCTTCCCGCTGTATGCCGCGGCGGTTTGGCTTCTGTGGGTGCTGGGGCGCCAGAGCGGCGTCGACGCGCTGGCCGCGGTGCTGGGCGGCGCGGTGCTGCTGGCTTTCGCCTTGTGGAGTTGGGAGAGCGCACGCGGACACACGCGGGCGCTGCTGTGGCGGGTGGTAGCAGCAGGGAGCCTCGCGGCCGCGCTGTCCATTCTGAGCTCACCCCTGCTCGAGGCGCGCACGCGCGACCAGAAGGCAGACACGGGCGGCTGGGAGCCCTTCTCGGCGGCACGGCTCGTCTCGCTGCAGCAGGAGGGCAAGCCGGTATTCGTCAACGTGACCGCCGACTGGTGCATCACTTGCCTTGCCAACGAGCGTGTGGCGCTGGAGACGGACGCCGTGCGCGCAGCTTTCTCGGCCCGGGGCGTAGTCCTGTTGAAGGGCGACTGGACCAATGCCGAGCCAACACTCACCGACTTCCTGGCGCAACACGGCCGCAACGGCGTTCCGCTCTACCTGTACTACCCGCCCCGCATGGGGGCGCTGCCGATCGTACTGCCTCAGTTGCTCACCCCGGGCACGGTTCTGGAAGCTCTCGGGCGCTGAGTCGCCGCAGCCGTCCGCGCCGCGAATGAGCCCGATCAGGCACTGATCATTCACGATCTGGCGTCAAATCTGGATATCCCGCAATAATTGGGGCAGACTTCAGCCTCCTCACGCGGCGACTTTCCGCGCTGGTGGACGGCAGGCCTGGACGCCCCCAACGGAAGCCCACGATGAGTTCGATCCTGGTCTTGCATGGCCCCAATCTGAATCTGCTCGGCAGCCGCGAGCCGGCTGTTTATGGCCACGACACGCTGGAGTCCATCAACCAGCGCCTGGCGGGGCTGGCAGTTGCGGCCGGCCACCATGTCCAGACCCTGCAAAGCAATGCCGAGCACGTCCTGATAGACCGGGTGCACGCGGCCCGCTCCGAGGGGATCAGCTTCATTATCCTGAATCCAGGCGGCCTGACGCATACCAGCGTGGCACTGCGCGATGCGCTGCTCGGCGTGGGCATCCCGTTTATTGAGGTGCACCTCTCGAACGTGCACGCCCGGGAGCCGTTCCGGCACCACTCCTATTTTTCGGATGTCGCGGCAGGTGTCATCACCGGCCTCGGCGCCCTCGGCTACGAACTCGCGATGCGCGCGGCACTCGCCCGCATCGGCACCTCCCAGAACCCGGCATGACAGGACGCTATATGGACACCCGCACCATCCAGAAACTGATCCAGCTGATCGAGAAATCCAGCGTCACGGAGATCGAGATCCGCGAAGGCGAGGAATACGTCCGTATCAGCCGGGCAAGCAACGTGACGATGGTGGCAGCACCGCAGCATATGACCATGCCCGCGTACGCGCCCGCCGCGGCGGCAACACCGGCGGCCGCGGCCGAGCCCACCGGGCACCTCGTACGCTCACCGATGGTCGGCACCTTCTACCGCTCGCCGTCACCGGGCTCGGCGTCCTTCGTGCAGGTCGGCCAGAGCGTGAAAGCAGGGGATGTGATCTGCATCGTCGAGGCCATGAAGATGATGAATCACATCGAAGCCGACAAGGCGGGCACCATCACCGCCATCCTGGCCGAGGACGGCCAGCCCGTCGAATTCGACCAGCCGCTCGTCAGCATCGGCTGAGCGCACGCGCGCCGCCGCCCGGGAGAACGCATGTTGTTCGACAAGGTACTCATCGCCAACCGCGGCGAGATCGCGCTGCGCATACTGCGCGCCTGCCGTGAGCTCGGCATCAAAACCGTCGCCGTGCACTCGCAGGTCGACCGAGACCTGATGCACGTGCGCCTCGCCGACGAGGCCGTGTGCATCGGACCCAACCCCTCGGGACAGAGCTACCTCAACGTTCCGTCCATCATCAGCGCCGCCGAGATCACCGATTGCGTGGCGATACACCCGGGCTACGGGTTCCTCGCCGAGACGCCAATTTCGCCGAGCAGGTCGAGAAAAGCGGCTTCGTGTTCATTGGCCCCACCGCCGACGTGATCCGCCTGATGGGCGACAAGGTCTCGGCCAAGGCCGCCATGAAGCGGGCCGGCGTGCCAACCGTGCCGGGCTCGGACGGCGCGATAGACGAGGACAACGAGCGCACGCTCGCCGCAGCACGCACCATCGGCTACCCCGTGATCATCAAGGCCGCAGCCGGCGGCGGCGGCCGCGGCATGCGCGTGGTGCACAGCGAGGCGGCACTGCTGAATTCCGTCTACGTCACGCAGTCGGAGGCCAAGGCCGCCTTCGGCGACGGCACGGTGTATCTGGAGAAATTCCTCGAGAACCCCCGCCACGTCGAGATCCAGGTGCTGGCCGACGGCCAGGGCAACGCCGTACACCTGGGCGACCGCGACTGCTCGCTGCAACGCCGCCACCAGAAAGTCCTCGAGGAAGCGCCCGCACCGGGCATCCCGGAGGAGGTGCGCCGCGCGGTTGCGGAGAGCTGCGTTAAAGCCTGCATCGACATAGGCTATCGCGGTGCTGGCACCTTCGAGTTCCTCTACGAGAACGGCTCGTTCTTCTTCATCGAGATGAACACGCGGGTGCAGGTCGAGCATCCCGTCACCGAGATGATCACCAGCTTCGACATCGTGCGCGAGCAGATCCTGGTGGCAAGCGGGCGCCCGCTGTCGGTGAAGCAGGAAGACATCCGCTTCCGTGGCCACTCCTTCGAGGCCCGCATCAACGCCGAGGATCCGCGCACCTTTGCGCCCTGCCCCGGCACCGTGCGCCGCTTCCATGCACCCGGAGGACCCGGTGTGCGGGTGGACTCGCATCTCTACAGCGGCTACACCGTACCCCCCAACTACGACTCGCTGATCGGCAAAGTCATCACCTGGGGCGAGGACCGCGAGCGCGCCCTGCTGCGTATGCGCATGGCCCTGGACGAAATCGTGGTCGACGGCATCCGCACCAACATCCCGCTCCACCAGCAGCTGGTGAGGGATGAGGCCTTCATGCGCGGTGGCGTGAACATCCACTACCTCGAGAAAAAGCTGAAAAGCTGAGGGCCGCACGCCCCATGGACTGGCTGCAACTCCACCTCGCCGCTCCCGCCGCACAGGTTCCCGCCGTGGAGGATGCCCTGCACGCCGCAGGCGCCGTTGCCGTGAGTTTTGGCGAACTGGGCGATCGCGAAGTGATCGAGCCTGGCGTGGGCGAAATGCCGCTCTGGGACGAGGTCGCGATCGCGGCGCTCTTCGAGATCGAGGCATCCCGCGAGGACATCCTCGCCACACTGACGGGCGAACTGGGCAGCACGATGCCAGCGGTGCACCGCTGGGAGGTACTCGAAGACCGCCCTTGGGAGCGCGAGTGGCTGCAGCACTTCGAGCCGATCCGCTGCGGCGAGCGCCTGTGGGTGTGTCCGCACGGCCACGAAGTCCAGGCACCCGGCGCGGTGATCCTGCGGCTCGACCCCGGTCTTGCCTTCGGCACCGGCACCCACCAGACCACGGCGCTCTGCCTCGAATGGCTGGACGCGCAGGCGCGCGAGGGAGCAGAGGTCATCGACTACGGCTGCGGCTCTGGCATCCTCGGCATCGCAGCCCTCCTGCTTGGCGCCTCTCGGGTGCGCGCCGTGGACATCGATCCCCAGGCACTGACGGCCACGCGTGACAATGCCAACCGCAACGACATCGCCCCCGAACGGCTGGTGGTAGGCGAGCCGGGGCTGCTCGAGGCCGCGCACCCCGCAGATCTGCTGCTGGCCAATATCCTGGCCGGTCCCTTGATCGAGCTGGCCCCGCGTCTCGCCTCGCTTACCCGCCCCGGCGGACGGGCCGTGCTCTCCGGGGTGCTGCGCGAGCAGGCCGAGGATGTATGCGCGGCCTATGCCCCTTGGTTTGGCGGCGCCGAAGTCTCTTCCCGGGACAACTGGTGCCGTATCGTGCTGCAGCGCCTGCCCGGGCCACGGGACACGGAGACGAAGTGAGCGGTCTGGAAAGCGCCTGTCCGGGCTGCGGAACCTCGTTCCGGGTAGCGCAGGCGCAGATCGAAGCCGCCGGCGGACTGGTACGTTGCGGTGGCTGCGACACGGTGTTCGACGCCCGCGAGCATGCAATCACACCGCACGGCCGCGCCAGCGAGCCGACCCCGGCGAGCATCAACGAGGACTACATCACCGGGCTGATCAAGGGCGAAATGCCCGTGCCCGCACCAGCCTCCGCGCCGCCACCACAGAGCCCCGGCACGCCTGCCGTGCCGACGGTCATCGCCGAGGCAACCGTGGCACAAGTGCCAGTGGAGCTGCAGGGCAGCGCGCCCACCGACCCCGGCCTCCGCCTCCGGCGACTCGCCTGGGCAGCAGGCATCCTCGTAGCACTGCTGCTGGTGCTGGTCCAGCAGCTCTGGCTAGGGCGCGCGCAGGGCATGCAGGACCCGCGCTGGCGTCCGCGCTACCAGAGCCTGTGTGAGGTGATCGGCTGCGAACTCGCGCCTTATCGCGACCTGCGCCGCATTCGCAGCGACGGGCTGCTGGTGCGTCCGGATCCGGCGCGTCCGGGCCTGCTGCTGCTCGACGCGGTGATCGTGAACAAGGCGGTGTTTCCCCAGGCTTTCCCCGGGCTTGAGCTTGCTTTCTCCGACATTCAGGGCAGTCCGGTAATGACACGGGTATTCCGGCCCGAGGAGTACCTCGGCGGCGCGGCCCTGCGCGAAGGCGCGATGCGACCCGGGGAGCCGGTCAGCGTGCATCTCGAGATTCCGGATCCCGGCGAACAGGCCACCAACTACGAGCTGCGCCTCACCGAACTGTCGGGGAACTGAGCACACCAGCACGGTTCGCCGTTTTTCACGGGCGTGATCCGCACTGTCAAGGCTTCACCGGCGCAGTGGCCGGGGCTATTATCCGCTCATCGATTCCTCCCCGATAAACACCGAGACAGCCGTGCTGCAGATCGGACCCCATTCCATCGCCACGCGGGTCGTGCTCGCTCCCATGGTGGGCGTGACCGACCAGCCGTTCCGCCAGCTTTGCGCGAGCCTCGGCACGCAACTCGGCATCGCCGAGATGATCTCCGCCGACCGCCGCCTGTGGGACACACGCAAATCGCGTCATCGCCTTGCCGGGCGCGGCGGCTTCGAGCTGCTGTGGGTGCAGATCGCGGGCAACGATCCCGCGCAAATGGCCGACGCCGCGCGCGCGCAGGCGGATCTCGGCGCCAGCATCATCGACATCAACATGGGCTGCCCGGCGAAGAACGTCTGCGGCAAGGGCGCGGGATCAGCGCTGCTGCGCGACGAGCCGCTGGTGGCGGCCATACTCTCGGCCGTCGTGGCCGCAGTGCCCGAATTGCCGGTAACGCTGAAAATGCGCACGGGCTGGAGCCCGGATCTCCGCAACGGGCCGCAGGTGGCGCGCATCGCCGAGGACTGCGGCATCCAGTTGCTGAGCGTGCACGGACGCACGCGCGCCTGCCGCTTCGAGGGTGAGGCGGAATTCGACACGGTGCGCGAGATCGTGCAGGCCGTGCGCCTGCCAGTGCTTGCCAACGGCGACATCGCCTCGGCAACCCAGGCCGCTGCGGTGCTCGCGCAGACCGGCGCCGCGGGCGTGATGATTGGCCGCGCGGCGCAGGGCAGGCCCTGGCTCTGCGGCAGCATCGATGCCGCACTCGGCGGCGGTGCGGCGCCGGCTGCGCCCTCACGGGCCCGAATCGAGGCGCTGCTGCTGGAGCACGTTGAGCTCCTGCACGCGTTCTACGGCGAACAGCAGGGACTTCGCATAGCCCGCAAACACGTGGGCTGGTACCTGGCGGATGCCGGCGAGGCGCCGGCGTTCCTGCGCGAGTTCAACCGGATCGAGTCGGCAGCCGCGCAGCTCGCGACCTTGCGCGCACACTCCGCTCACGCGCTCGTGCAGGGGGCACTCGCGGCATGAACCGATCCAGAATCGCCGGAAAGCGCGCGCGCGCGATGGCCGTGCCGGACACCGATGTCAGCGCAGCGCCGGCCGATGCCGAATCCCGCTCGCTGCGTCAGCACGTCGAGATCACTGTGGGCACCTACTTCGCCCAGCTCGACGGGCAGATGGTCACCGATGTCTACGACATGGTGTTGCAGGAAGTCGAGGCGCCACTGCTCGAGGCGGTGCTCCGCTATACCGGCAATAACCAGACGCAAGCCTCCACCGTGCTCGGCCTGAACCGCGGTACCCTGCGCAAGAAGCTAAAGCGCTACGGGCTGCTCTAGTCGCCAGCCTCAGCTTCCACACCGATCGCCTTTCACCGGGATTCACGACGCCATGACCGACAGCACCGAACTCCGTCCCGTGCGCCGCGCGCTGCTCAGCGTCTCGGACAAGACCGGCATCGTGGACTTCGCCCGCGCGCTCGCGGCGATGGGCGTGGAGATCCTGTCCACCGGCGGCACCCACAAGCTGCTCGCGCACAACGGCATCGCCGTGCGCGAGGTATCCGACTACACCGGCTTCCCCGAGATGATGGACGGCCGCGTGAAGACGCTGCACCCGAAGGTGCACGGCGGCATCCTCGGCAGGCGCGGCCAGGACGAGGCGGTCATGGATGCCCATGGCATCGTGCCTATCGATCTGGTGGCGGTGAACCTGTATCCGTTCGAACAGACCGTCGCCCGCCCCGACTGCGATCTCGCCACGGCGATCGAGAATATCGACATCGGCGGCCCGACGATGGTGCGCTCCGCCGCCAAGAACCACCACGACGTGGCCATCGTGGTCGACGCCGCGGACTATGCGGGCGTCGTGGCCGAACTCCACGCCGAAGGCGGCACCACACTCGGCACGCGCTTTGACCTCGCGGTGAAGGCCTTCGAGCACACGGCCCGCTACGACGGCGCCATCGCCAATTACCTGGGCTGCCGCACCATGGGCGAGCCCACGCGCTTCCCGCGCACGTTCAGCACGCAGTTCCGCAAGGCCCAGGAAATGCGCTACGGCGAAAACCCGCATCAAGCCGCCGCGTTCTACGTCGAGCACCGCCCGGGCGAGGCGAGCATCGCCACCGCGCGGCAACTGCAGGGCAAGGAACTCTCCTACAACAACATCGCCGACACCGACGCCGCGCTCGAGTGCGTGAAGCAATTCGACGCGCCTGCCTGCGTGATCGTGAAACACGCCAATCCCTGCGGCGTGGCCACCGCCGCCACAGCTCGCGAGGCCTACGAGCACGCCTGGACCACCGACACCGAATCCGCTTTTGGCGGGATCATCGCCTTCAACCGCGAACTGGACGTCGATACTGCGGAGCTGATCGTCGACCGCCAGTTCGTCGAGGTGATCATCGCGCCATCGGCCACGGCAGACGCCATCGAGGCGGTAGCGGCCAAGAAAAACGTGCGCCTGCTGGTCTGTGGCAATTGGCCGACCGAGCCGCAGTCGCGCCTCGACTACAAGCGCGTGACCGGCGGGCTCCTGGTGCAGGATGCGGATCTTGCCCTGCACGCGGAGCTGCGGGTGGTGAGCGCGCGTGCGCCCACCGAGGGCGAGATGCGCGATCTGTTGTTCGCGTGGAAAGTAGCGAAGTTCGTGAAGTCCAACGCCATCGTCTATGCGCGGGATGCGCGCACCATCGGTGTGGGCGCCGGCCAGATGAGCCGGGTCAACTCGGCGCGTATCGCCGGCATCAAGGCCGAGCACGCCGGCCTCGAGGTGCGCGGCGCGGTGATGGCCTCCGACGCGTTCTTTCCGTTTCGCGACGGCATCGACAACGCGGCGGCCGCGGGCATCTGCGCCGTGATCCAGCCCGGCGGATCGATGCGTGATGACGAGGTGATCGCGGCGGCTAACGAACACGGCATGGCGATGGTGTTCACGGGGATGCGGCATTTCCGGCATTGAGGGTTTTCGCCCAGGGCCGCGAGCGCGGGCGGAGGGGGATTCGCTGGACACGGTATGAATACCCCTTCGGGGTCCGGCCCGGCATCCGGTAGGATGCCCGGCGCTCGGCGGGGCGAAGCAGTGCTTCGCCCGGGAACCGCCTCGCCCATGTAGCCTCGGCGCTCGCCATCCGGGCGAGCGACGGTCCATCGAATCCCCTCCGCCCCCGCTCGCTTGTGCTGCAACCCGTTTCTTTGTAGAGGTTTTCTGATGAACGTACTGATCGTAGGTGGCGGAGGGCGCGAACACGCGCTGGCCTGGAAGGTGGTGCAGAGCCCGCGGGTGGGCCAGGTGTTCGTGGCGCCGGGCAACGCCGGCAGCGCGCGCGAGGCGGGTGTCAGCAACGTCGCCATCGACGTCATGGACTTCGCCGCACTCGCCGCGTTCGCCAAGGCGAATGACGTCGGTCTCACGATCATCGGCCCCGAGGCGCCGCTGGTCGGCGGCATCGTCGATCACTTCCGCGTCGAGGGCCTGCGCTGCTTCGGCCCCACGCAGGGCGCCGCGCAGCTCGAGGGCTCCAAGGCCTTCACCAAGGATTTCCTCGCACGCCACGGGATTCCCACGGCGGAGTACCAGACCTTCACCGAGATCGCACCGGCCGAGGCCTACATCCGCGCCAAGGGTGCACCCATCGTGGTGAAGGCTGACGGGCTTGCGGCCGGCAAGGGCGTGATCCTCGCCGATACCGTCGAGCAGGCCATCACCGCCGTGCACGACATGCTCGCGGGCAATGCCTTCGGGGCCGCCGGCAGTCGCGTGGTGGTGGAGGAATTCCTGCGCGGTGAGGAGGCGAGCTTCATCGTGATGGTCGACGGCAAGAACGTACTGCCGCTCGCCACCAGCCAGGATCACAAGGCCCGCGACGACGGCGATCAGGGCCCCAATACCGGCGGCATGGGTGCCTATTCGCCGGCACCAGTGGTCACGCAGGCGGTGCATGTACGCGCCTTGTACGTGGTGATCTGGCCCACCGTGCGGGGCATGGCGGCCGAGGGCAATGGCTACACCGGTTTTCTCTACGCGGGCCTGATGGTGCAGCCCGACGGCACACCCAAGGTG
>CAJADV010000562.1 GCA_903938575.1 uncultured Gammaproteobacteria bacterium | reverse complement strand
TGCGTGTGTTCCAGTCGGGTGCGGTTTCGCGTGCGCTTCACCTGAAGGGTGTTGTCGTGACCAAGGGTGCTCGTGCGGCGATTGAAGCCGCGGGTGGCAAGGTAGAGGATTGATGGCCAGATTGCCGGTAGGCCAGACGAACCAGGCAGGGCTCAGCGAGCTCTGGGCGCGTCTGCGCTTCCTGTTTCTCGGGCTCGTCGTCTACCGGATCGGCACGCACATCCCGGTTCCAGGGATCAATCCGGATCAGTTGAAGCTGCTGTTCAATCAGAGCCAAGGCACGATCATTGGGCTGTTCAACATGTTCTCGGGCGGCGCGCTCGAGCGGATGAGCGTCATGGCGCTTGGCGTCATGCCCTACATCTCGGCCTCCATCATCGTTCAGTTGATGTCGAGTGTCGTTCCGCAGTTGGAGCAGCTGAAAAAGGAAGGTGAGGCCGGGCGTCGCAAGATCTCGCAGTACACCCGTTACGGTGCGCTCGGTCTGGCGATCATCCAGGCGGCCGGTATGTCGGTGGGGATGGGGGCTCAGGGGCTCTTTTACGCCACGGGCGTGAGCGTGATCTTCGTGGCCGTGGTCTCGCTCGTTGCCGGAGCCATGTTCATGATGTGGCTGGGCGAGCAAATCACGGAACGCGGCGTCGGCAACGGCATCTCGATGCTGATTTTCGCAGGCATTGTCGCCGGCTTGCCCAGTGCACTTGGCCAGACGCTGGAGCAAGCGCGGCAGGGTGAGCTGAATGTTCTGGTGATGCTGGCAATTCTGGTGATTGCGGTCGGGGTGGTGTTCCTTATCGTGCGAATCGAGCGCGGGCAGCGCCGGATCACAGTAAACTACGCCAAGCGTCAGGTAGGCCGTCAGATGGTGCAGGGGCAGTCAAGCCACCTCCCGCTGAAGGTCAACATGGCCGGTGTAGTTCCTGCCATCTTCGCCAGCAGCATCCTTCTGTTCCCGGCTTCGATCGCGCAGTGGTTCGGTCAGTCGGCGCAGAACATGGAGTGGCTGCAGAACGTCGCCTTTGTGCTTGGGCCGGGCCAGCCGCTGAACATTGTTCTCTTTACTGTGTTGATCGTGTTTTTCTGTTTTTTTTACACGGCCCTGGTATTCAATCCCAAGGA
The DNA here is from genome assembly GCA_903938575.1 of uncultured Gammaproteobacteria bacterium. Lineage (GTDB taxonomy): Bacteria > Pseudomonadota > Gammaproteobacteria > Pseudomonadales > UBA5518 > UBA5518. The sequence continues at coordinate 4,819 of CAJADV010000562.1, read as the reverse complement.
AGTAGCCGAGAACCTGAAGCGCTCCGGGGCCTACGTGCCCGGGATCCGGCCGGGAGAGCAGACCGCGAACTTCATAGATGGCGTGTTGACCCGCCTCACGATGTTCGGGGCAGCGTATATCGCGGCAGTGTGTCTGCTGCCTCAGGCGCTGGTGGTTATCTGGAAGGTGCCGTTTTATCTTGGTGGAACCTCGCTGCTGATTGTGGTCGTGGTGGTGATGGACTTCATGGCGCAAGTCCAGTCACACCTGATGTCCCACCAGTACGAGGGACTGCTGAAGAAAGCGAACCTCAAGAATTACGGTGGCCGGCGCTGAGGCGCGGGTCGCAACAGAAAGCAGGAGTTGCATCATGAAAGTACAGGCGTCCGTAAAAAAGGTCTGCCGTAACTGCAAGATCGTGCGCCGCAAGGGCAGCGTACGTGTGATCTGCAAAGTTGAACCCCGTCACAAGCAGCGCCAGGGCTGAGCGGGAAAATTGCGCGGCACGCCGTGTCGCGATTGATTTGAACAGGGTCCGAGGCTAAGATGCCGCGCTTTTTTCGGCGGTTTAGCTCGGCCAAATTGGAGTGATCTGAATGGCTCGTATCGCGGGTGTGAACATCCCGGACAACAAGCACGCGGTTATCGCGCTCACCTATATCTTCGGTATCGGTCGTACCCGGTCCCGCCAGATTTGTGACGCGGCGAACGTGCCCGAGACGACCCGGATCGGGTCTTTGTCCGAGGAGCAGTTAGAGGCTCTCCGGGGCATCGTCGGCAAGTACACCGTCGAGGGTGACCTCCGCCGCGAAGTCAACATGAGCATCAAGCGTCTGATGGACCTCGGTTGCTACCGGGGGCTGCGTCACCGTAAGGGCCTGCCGGTCCGCGGTCAGCGCACCAAGACGAACGCACGCACCCGTAAGGGTCCGCGTCGGCAGATCAAGAAGTAATCCGGTCCCTGACCGGATCGCATAGCAAGCGCAGGAACTACAGCAATGGCCAAGCCCGCTTCAGCCAAGACCGTCGTCAAGAAGAAGGTGCGTCGCCAAGTGGCCGACGGCATCGCACACGTGCATGCATCCTTCAACAACACGATCGTCACGATCACCGACCGTCAGGGCAACACCCTGAGCTGGGCAACCTCTGGCGGCGCGGGTTTCCGCGGCTCGCGCAAGAGCACGCCTTTCGCGGCCCAGGTGGCTGCCGAAAAAGCGGGCAACATCGCCCTCGAGTACGGTCTCAAGAACCTCGACGTCCAGGTTAAGGGCCCAGGCCCCGGTCGCGAATCTGCGGTCCGCGCACTGAACGGCTGCGGCTACAAGATCACCAATATCACCGACGTTACGCCTATCCCCCACAACGGGTGCCGGCCTCCTAAAAAACGTCGTGTGTAAACAATCAGGACCAGGGTAATCGGCAATGGCAAGGTATATCGGACCAACTTGCAAGCTCTCGCGCCGCGAGGGCACCGACCTCTTCCTGAAGAGTGGCGTTCGCGCCCTCGACACGAAGTGCAAGACAGAAACGGCACCGGGCGTTCATGGCCTGCGTCGTGGACGTCTGTCGGATTACGGTGTTCAGCTGCGCGAAAAGCAGAAAGTTCGCCGTATCTACGGCGTGCTCGAGCGCCAGTTCCGCAATTATTATCAGGAGGCGGCCCGTAAGCGTGGTGCCACTGGCGAAAATCTCCTTCGCCTCCTTGAGTGCCGCCTCGACAACGTGGTGTATCGCATGGGTTTCGGTTGCACGCGGCAGGAGTCGCGCCAGTTGGTCTCGCACAGCGCGATCATGGTAAACGGCAAGAAACTCAATATCCCGTCCTACCAGGTGCAGCCTGGCGACGTGATTTCGGTACGCGAGCGCTCGAAGAAGCAACTGCGCATTCAGTCAGCGATGGCGCTGGCGGGCCAGCGCGGCTCGATGGAGTGGATCGAGGTGGACGCCAACAAGCTCGAGGGTACGTTCAAGCGCGCCCCCGATCGGATCGACTTGTCCCCCGATATAAATGAGAACCTGATCGTGGAGCTGTACTCGAAGTAAGCGCTCTCTTTCAGGATTCAAGTAGCAGGTGCCATATGCAATTGTCCGTTAGTGATTTCCTCACCCCCCGGCTGATCGAAGTCCAGCAGGTTGGCCCGACACGTGCCAAGGTCACGCTTGAGCCCCTCGAGCGTGGTTTCGGCCATACGTTGGGCAATGCGCTGCGGCGCATTCTGCTCTCCTCGATGCCCGGCTGTGCCGTGACGGAAGTCGAGATCGAGGGCGTGCTCCACGAGTACAGCACCATCGAGGGCGTCCAGGAGGACGTGATCGATATCCTGCTGAACCTGAAGGGGCTCGCCGTTCTTCTGAACGGCCGTGAGCACACCACGCTCACGCTGAGCAAGAAAGGTCCCGGTGTCGTGACCGCAGACGACATCCAGCGCGACCATGGCGTCGAGATCCGCAACCCCGAGCACGTGATCGCCCACCTGAACGCGGGTGGTCAGCTCAAGATGCAGATCAAGATCGAGCGTGGCCGTGGCTATGTGCCCGCCGACTCCCGCGAAAACCCGGAGGAGACGCGCAGCATCGGCCGTCTTCAGCTCGATGCGAGCTTCACGCCGATCCGTCGCGTTGCCTACAACGTCGAGGCAACCCGCGTTGAGCAACGCACGGACCTCGACAAGCTGATCATCGATCTCGAGACCAACGGCACCATCGACCCGGAAGAGGCGATTCGCCGCGCGGCGACCATTCTGCACGACCAGCTGCGGGTGTTTGTGAACCTCAAGGACTCCGAGCCCAGTGGCGCCGGTGCCAAGGACGAGCCGCCGATCGATCCGATCCTGCTCCGGCCGGTCGATGATCTGGAGCTTACGGTGCGTTCGGCCAACTGCCTCAAGGCCGAGAACATCTATTACATCGGTGACCTGGTGCAGCGCACCGAGGTCGAACTGCTCAAAACCCCGAACCTGGGCAAGAAGTCGCTTACCGAGATCAAGGACGTGCTCGCCTCGCGCGGCCTGTCCCTCGGGCTGCGGCTCGAGAACTGGCCGCCGGCCAATCTCAAGGGCGAAATTCGCGGCCACTGAGCGCCCCGACACTGCATTTAAGGGAACAGGATCATGCGTCACCGTACTTCAGGCCGTCAGCTGAGCCGCACCAGCCCGCACAGGATCGCCATGTTCCGCAACATGGCCGTGTCTCTGGTGCAGCACGAGCTTATCCGCACCACGCTCCCCAAGGCCAAGGAGCTGCGTCGCGTTGCCGAGCCGCTCATCACCTTGGCGAAGAGCGACTCCGTGGCGAACCGCCGCTTGGCCTTCAGCCGCACCCGCAGCAAGGAAGCCGTGGGCAAGCTCTTTACTGAGCTGGGTCCGCGCTACAAGGAGCGTCCGGGTGGATACATCCGCATTCTGAAGTGCGGTTTCCGTGCCGGCGATGCCGCTCCGATGGCGTATGTCGAGCTGGTTGACCGTCCTCGCTCAGCCGTGGCTGGTGGCGGCGACGACGACGAAGAGTAGATCGCGTGCTTTACAGCGGAGCGATGTCGGATTGACAGCGCCGCAAGCACAAAGAAAAAGGCCGGGCATTGCCCGGCCTTTTTCTTTTGTGATCGCTAACGACGCGCAGCTCAGCTCTTGTAACCCTCCGGGTTCCCGGACTGCCAGCGCCAGGCGTCACGACACATCGCGTCCACGCCGAGCGCGGCGCTCCAGCCCAGTTCCCGCTGAGCCAGTGAGGCATCGGCATAGCAGCTGGCCACATCTCCCGGCCGCCGTGGTCCGATCCGGTAGGGCACCGGGCGCAGGCTTGCCTGTTCGAAAGCAGCAATCATTTCCAGTACCGAATACCCCCGCCCTGTACCGAGGTTGTAACTGCGCACTCCGGTGGCCGAGTCGGCCTGCAGCGCCGCTAGATGTCCCTGCGCCAGATCGACAACGTGGATGTAGTCGCGCACACCGGTGCCATCCGGCGTTGGGTAGTCGTTGCCCCATACATTCAGGCGCTCGAGACGCCCCACCGCCACCTGGCTCACATAGGGCATCAGGTTGTTCGGTATACCCGCCGGATCCTCCCCTATCAATCCGCTCGGGTGTGCGCCGACCGGATTGAAATAGCGCAGCAGTGTGATGTCCCAGCGCGCATCGCTGCGTTGAACATCCTGCAAAATCTGTTCGATGAAGAGCTTGGTTCTCCCGTAGGGGTTGCTGGCCGACAGCGGGAAGTCCTCCCGGATCGGCACGCTCGCCGGATCGCCGTACACCGTAGCCGACGAACTGAACACGAGCCGCCGCACATCTGCGCGCCCCATGGATTCAAGCAGCCGAAGCGTGCTGGAGATATTGTTCTCGTAGTAAAGCAGCGGCTCGGCCACGGATTCGCCCACCGCTTTCAGTCCTGCGAAGTGCACCACGGCGTCAAAGGCGTCACTGCCGAAGAGGCGATCAAGCGCGGCGGCATCGCGCAGGTCCCGCTGCTCAAAGCGCAGCGCCTTGCCGCTTATGGTCCGCACCCGTTCCAGAGCCAGCGGTGAGCTGTTGCTGAGGTTGTCGACAACCGTAACCTCGTGCCCTGCGGCCAGCAACTCCACACAGGTGTGCGTACCGATATAGCCCGCGCCTCCGGTGACAAGAACCTTCATGGTGATCGGCGCTCCTGCGGTGGGTGTGTGTATCTGCCGCCAAAACTGTAGACCAGCAGCCACAATCCCGACAGTCCGAGGAACGTCGACCATCCCGCCATGACGCGAAGCAGCGGCGTGTTGATGTCCTCGCGGTCCCGGTAATCCATGATGTGGAGCATCCAGAAAAAATCGTAGAAGCGCCACAGATCGTTCCGTACCGAGAGCAC
>CAJADV010000561.1 GCA_903938575.1 uncultured Gammaproteobacteria bacterium | reverse complement strand
CCGCGAAATTCATCTCGTTCCACCCCCCGTGTAGTGCCGGCATTGCACCACAAAAGCCGACGAACCGGGTACGCGGGTCGCTCGGGGCCGGGAGAATTCACGCGCGCCGGCTCAATACTCCCCGGTCTCGAAATCGCGGTGGGGCCGGGCCGGGAGGTAGCCAGCGTGGGCCCCCGAGCTGGAGCCGGTGCGGAAAAACGCCACGGTGCCGGTGAGGGAGTCGGCTTGGTCCTCGAGGGACTTGGCCGCCGACGCCGCCTCCTCGACCAGCGCCGCATTCTGCTGGGTGATCTGGTCCATCTGCATGATGGCCCGGTTGACCTGGGCGATGCCCTCGCTCTGCTCGCGGCTGGCGGAGGCGATTTCCGAAACCACCGTCGTCACCTTCGCGATCGCCGCGACGATGCGGTTCAGCACCGCGCCGGATTCGTTCACCAGCCGCGAGCCGGTGCCAACCTTCTCCACCGAATCATTGATCAGCCCTTTGACTTCCTTGGCCGCCTGCGCCGAACGCTGGGCGAGGTTGCGCACCTCGGTGGCTACTACGGCAAAACCCCGGCCCTGCTCGCCAGCGCGCGCGGCCTCCACGGCTGCGTTGAGCGCCAGCAGGTTGGTCTGGAACGCGATCTCGTCTACCACCCCGATGATCTGCGCGATACGCAGGCTGGAGTCATTGATCTCGGCCATCGCCGTCACCGCGCCTGCCACCACCTTGCCGCCCTGCTCGGCCTGCTTGCGGGCCTCGTCGGCAAGCTGGTTGCCACGCACCGCGTTCTCGGCGTTCTGCTGCACGGTGGAGGTCATCTGATCCATGCTGGAGGCGGTTTCTTCCAGGCTCGCGGCCTGCTGTTCGGTACGCTGCGAGAGATCGGTGTTGCCGGCGGCGATCTCGTGGGCGCCGGTATTGATCGAGCCGCTGCGCTCCCGCACATCGGTCACGATGTCACGCAGCCGCGTGTTCATCAGCGCGAGCGACTCGAGCAATTGCCCGATTTCGTCGTTCCGGTCGACCAGCACCTCCTGCGTGAGATCACCCTCGGCGATGCTCGCGCAGTGGGCGGCGGCACGGCTCAAGGGCCCCGTGATTCCCAGCAGCAGCCGCCAGGCGAGGAAACCCGCGACGCCGAGCACCGCCACCACGGTCAGCAGAAACAGGTTCCGGGACCGGGCGTACTGCACGTGTGCCTCGTCAAAAACTTCCTTGGCCACCTCGGTCTGGATGTTCACCAGTTCGGCAAAACCATCCGAGACCGGGTCTATGGAGGGATAGAGCTCGTTGATCGTGAAGCTGTCGATGGCCGCCTGATCTTTGGCGCGGAGGATGCGCTCGAGGGTATCGATGCGCTGGTCGGCGGTGCGCATCAGCGGCTTGATGCGCGCGATGGTGTTTTCTTCGCGCTTGACCAATGTGGTGGCCAGATAAGCGCGCCACAGGCGATCGATATCCTGACGGGCGGTGGCAACCCGACCCTGTGCTTCCTCCCAGCCGACATTACCGTTGCGGGTCTTGTGGGAGAGATCGACGATGCTGACGGCGTAGGCGTCGGCGATGGCTTTGAGGTCTTTCAGCGGCACCACCCGATCCAGATAGACCGTCTCCAGGCCCCGCACGGCGGCAGCCATGTCGCGCAGCGCTATCGCGCTCACGCCAAGCAGTGCGAGCCCGAGGAACACAACCAGTGCGATCAGTCGCTGGCGAATGGTGATCGATGATTTCATGAAGGTGTCCCGGTGCAGGCCGACGGGGGCCGCGGATAGTCAGCAGCCCCGTCCGACTCAGGGTTAAAAGTCTAGCACTCTCCTATCAACAGTCCCCAAAGCCGCAGCACATCATCGCGCTGCCGGCTGAATCGTGCGGCTTCCACCGTCTCATCCTTGCCAAGCAGCGCCAGCCGGTGGGTCTCGCTGCGATAGTCCTTGTAGGCCTGCGTGAGCAGTTCGACATCTCCCGGAGCGATCAGACCGCACTGCCCGAGCGCCTCGAGAATGCGGATGTTGTCGGTGTAAACCGCTACCGCAGGGTACACAGCCGACCACGCCAGCGCGGCGTATTGCACCAGAAACTCGATATCGACGATGCCACCCGGGCTCTGCTTCAGGTGGAAGCGCGGACTGTCGGGCGCGGCGCTGTCGGCTTTCAGCAGGTGCGCGCGCATCTTCGCGCGCATCTCGCTTACCTGCGCACGCAGCTTGTCCTGCTCCCGCGGCTGGGCCAACACCTCGCGACGCAGCGTCTCGAAGCGCGCTGCAAGCCGGGGACAGCCCGCCACCGGCCGCGCCCGCACCAACGCCTGATGCTCCCAGGTCCAGGCCTCGCGCGCCTGATAGTCGCGAAAGGCCGCGAAGCTCGCCACCAGCGGGCCCTTCGCGCCCGAAGGCCGCAGCCGCATGTCCACCTCGTAGAGCGGGCCGAGGCCCGTCCCGGTGGAGAGCACATGAATGATCCGCTGTCCGAGGCGCGTGAGGAACAGGCTGTTCTCGACCGGCTTGGGACCATCGGTCATCAACTGGCTGTCGACGTCGTGCAGGAACACGAGATCGAGATCCGAGCCATGTCCAAGCTCGATGCCACCCAGCTTGCCGTAGGCCACGATCACGAAGTCGCCATCGCAGGGCACGCCCTCACTGCGCCACGGCGTGCCATGACGTGCCGTGAGGTCATGCCAGCACAGGCGCAGCACATGGCCGAGGATTGCCTCGGCGAGGAAGCTCAGGTAGTCGCTTACCTTCATGAGCGGCAGGGCGCCGGTCACCTCGGAGGCAGCGCAGCGCAACCCGTGCGCGAGCTTGAAGTAGCGCAGCGCCTCCATCTGCGCCTCGAGATCGTCGAGCGGTACACGCAGCATGTGCTCGTGGAGTTCGGCAGCAAGCCCTGCGCGCTCAGGCAGCGCGTGGAGGCTCCGCGGGTCGATGAGCTCATCGAGCAGCACCGGGTGGTTGGCAAGCTCCTGGGCGATCCACGGACTCGCCGTGCAGAGCGTCACCAGCTGCGCGAGCGCTGCGGGGTTCTCGGTGAGCAGCAGAAGGTAAGAGCTGCGCCGCAGGACCGCCTCGACAAGGGGCATTGCGCGCAGCACGAGTACCGATGGCTGGGGGCTCTGCGCGGCGGCCGCGAGAAAGCGCGGCATGAAACGATCGAGACGTTCGCGACCGGCCTGCTGCAAACCCTGCAGCCGCCCACTGTCGTGGAGCTCCGCCACGCGCCGCCGCGTACCCGCAGGATCCTCGAAACCGGCATTTGCCAGCAGCGCTTCGAGCTCCGCGGGGGGCTGCTCCAGACGCCACAGCGCCTGCCAGGGCCCGGCGGCAACGGCCGCGGGTTCTTCCGCGGCCGGCTCGCTGATCACCGCCGCAAAATGCGCTGAGACACGCGCACGATGCGCAGCCAGCGCGTCGGCAAAGGCCTCCCAGTCGGGGAAATGCATGGCGTAGGCGAGCAGCTCGCGCTCTTCCGGTGCCTGCGGGAGCGCCTGGGTCTGCGCATCGTCGCGCGCCTGCAGCGCGTGTTCGGTGGCACGCAGGAACAGATAGGCCTCGCGCAGTTCAGCTGCCGCCTGCGCCGGCAGCTGGCCGAGCTCCGCGAGCGTTTGCAGCACCGCAAGCAGTCCGCGCTCCTGCAGTCGCGGCTCGCGCCCGCCGCGGATCAACTGAAAGCTCGGGGCAATGAATTCGATCTCCCGGATCCCCCCCGCATCGAGCTT
>CAJADV010000560.1 GCA_903938575.1 uncultured Gammaproteobacteria bacterium | reverse complement strand
GTCGCGGGCGTGAACTGCCCCCGCGTCCTCTGGTCTGTAGGAGCGGGCCATGCCCGCGACATGGGCATCAGCGAGCACCTCGGCTACGTGACGGAACTCCAGTGCCACACCGGTGGCGCGTGCACGCCCCGCGAGGTGCAGCAGACAGCCAAGATCGCCGCCAGCGAGCGTGGACGCACCACTTGCCATGGCGTTGGCGAGTTTCTCATCTGCCATCGCCGTCGAGATCGCGGGCAGCTTGGCGCAGAAGGCACCACCGAAGCCGCAGCAAATCTCCGTGCCCTGCATCTCCTGCACCTGAACACCGGCGTACGCGAGCAGTGCGCGGGGTTGCTCACGGATGCCCAGTTCGCGCAGCCCAGCGCAGCTGTCGTGGTAAGTCACGGGCGATCCGCCAGGCCGCGGCGCAGGCACGAATGCACGCACGGCATGCAGGAAGTGGGTGAGCTCGTGCGTCTTGCCAGCCAGAGTCAGGGCGCGTTCGTGCCAGCCGGGGGTTTCCACGAGCAGGCGCGGATAGTGCTCCACGATCATGCCCACGCAGGAGCCGGTCGGCGCCACCACGTAGTCGTAGCCCTCGAAGCAGCCGATGAGGTTCTGCGCCAGCGGTCGCGCGGCGGCGATGGCGCCGGCGTTGTAGCCGGGCTGGCCGCAGCAGGACTGTGCGAGCGGCACTTCCACCTCGCAGCCGGCCTCTTCGAGCAGCGCGATGGCCGCCTCCGCCACGGTGGGGCGGAACACGTTCACGAGGCAACTCACGAAGAGGGCCACGCGGGGTCTTGCCGGTGCGGCTGCGCTCACGCGGGTGCCTCGTAGGCGATCCTGGCGATGAGGAGTTCACGCCCGCCGGCGGGCGTTTGGACGCGCACCTCGTCGTCGAGTCGCTTGCCCAGCAGGGCGCGGGCCATGGGGGAGTTCATGCTGATCCAGCCCTTGCCGACGTCGAATTCATCCTGACCCACGATGCGGTAGCAAAACTCCTTACCCGCTTCGTCTTCCAGCGTGACCCAAGCGCCGAAGAACACGCGCTCGCGGTCTTTGGGGAGCTCCTCCACCACACGGAGTTGTTCCAGGCGCTTGGACAGGAAGCGCACCCGGCGGTCGATCTCGCGGAGCCGCCGCTTGCCGTAGATGTAATCGCCATTCTCCGAGCGGTCGCCGTTCTTGGCCGCTTCGTGCACGGCGTTCGTGACCTGCGGGCGCTCGACCTTCCACAACTGCTGAAGCTCTGCGCGCAGGCGTGCCGCACCCTCGGCGGTGATGTGGATCGGGCCGGACGGAGCCTTTTCGGGTTTGGGTCGCATGGCGGCAGTATCCGTAAAAACCTTCCGGCGGTGTAGGGTTGGGCGGGTGCTTCGTGCTGTGGGTTGCAAAGATGGCAGCACCCGCGCTTCGGGCTGCGGACCATCCCCGCTCGCTACCGCCGCCGCACCTCCCTGTGCGGCGGCTACCTGCATCCGTGAAATCGCTCCCGGCGATTTTCCGGATGAAGGCGCGCTCACAGGGACAGTCCACAGCCCGAATCGCTCGATCCGTTGCGGTGCGGTATTCATCCGGAACATCGAAGCCGATCGCGGGTGCTCCAATCCGTATCAGCTCGACAGCCCCCGCCAGCATCGCGGCCTGGCGCGGCGGTCTTTGATAGACTCGCTCCGATGAAAACCAGGTGCTCCACAGTCCTCTGCGCGCTGCTCGCCCTGCTGCCGGCGGCGGGCCTGCGTGCGTTGGAACTGAAAGGCCCGCTGGTGCAGGGTGGTGTGTTGCTGGGCCGGGTAGCGCCGGGCACGCCTGTCACGCTGGACGGACGACGGGTGCGGGTGTCAGGAGAGGGCGTGTTCGTGATCGGATTCGATCGTGATGCCGCTGCCGCCCACACGCTGGTGGCGGGCACGGAGCGCAGGGAGCTGGCCGTTGTGGCGCGTGACTACGACGTCCAGAAAGTCACGGGTATTGCGCAGCGCATCATGGAGCCGAGCAAGGCGGATCTGGCGCGCATCGCCCGCGAGCAGGCGCTGATCGATCGAGCCCGTGCCACCGACGATGCGCGGGCGGATTTCGCCGCGGGCTTCAGCTGGCCTATCTTCGGCCGCATCAGCGGGGTCTATGGCAGTCAGCGCTACTACAACGGCGTAGCCTCACGCCCGCACTACGGGGTGGATGTGGCAGCGCCGGTAGGGGCGCTCGTGCGTGCACCGGCGCCGGGCATGGTCACGCTGGCAGAGCCCGATCTGTTTTACTCTGGCGGCACCGTGATCATCGATCATGGCCACCGCCTGTCCTCGAGCTTCCTGCACTTGAGCAAGGTGCTGGCAAAAGTAGGGCAGCGCGTGGAGGCGGGCGATGTGATCGCTCTCGTGGGCGCCACGGGCCGTGCCACCGGGCCGCACCTCGACTGGCGCATGAGCTGGAAGGATGCCCGCGTCGACCCCCAACTGTTGGCCGGCTCCATGCCGGATGTTCCACCACCCGTTTCTGCCCCCGGAGGCACTCGCTGATGCTCGACGAAAAACTGTTGGAGATCCTGGTCTGCCCCGTCACCAAGGGGCCGCTCGCATACGACCGCGAGAAGCAGGAACTGGTGTGCCGCGCGAGCGGGCTTGCCTACCCCGTGCGCGACGGTATCCCGATCATGCTCGAGTCCGAGGCGCGCCAGCTGACGCTGGAAGAGCGTGAGCGCAAATGATTGCAGGTCGCTGAATCTTCACGCTTTGTCAGGCAGCGCCTGCGCCCGCCACCCTCGTATACTCGGGGATATCCTCAGCCACGCAGGTCTTGACCTGCCCCCTTTGACGAGATGTTCCGCATGAACGGCGCCGAGATCCGCGAGGCCTTTCTCGCTTACTTCGAAAGCAAGGGCCACGCCCGCGTGCCCAGCAGTTCGCTGGTGCCCGGCGACGATCCCACGTTGTTGTTCACCAACGCCGGCATGGTCCAGTTCAAGGACCTTTTTCTCGGCCGCGAGAAGCGCGCTTATTCCCGCGCGGCGAGTTCGCAGCGCTGCGTGCGCGCTGGCGGCAAGCACAACGACCTCGACAACGTTGGCTACACGGCGCGGCACCACACCTTCTTCGAGATGCTCGGCAACTTCAGCTTCGGCGATTACTTCAAGCGCGAGGCGATCAACTTTGCCTGGGAATTTCTGACCGGTGTGCTCGCAATCCCGCGCGAGAAGCTCTGGGTCACGGTATTCAAGGACGACGATGAAGCCGAGAAGATCTGGATCGAGGAGATCGGCGTGCCGGCCGATCGCGTCACGCGGCTCGGCGAGAAGAGCAACTTCTGGGCGATGGGCGACACCGGCCCCTGTGGGCCCTGCACCGAAATTTTCTTTGACCATGGCCCGGATGTGCCGGGTGGTCCGCCCGGCAGCCCCGATGAAGACGCCGACCGCTACATCGAGATCTGGAATATCGTGTTCATGCAGTATGAGCGCTCGGCAGATGGCGCCCTGACGCCCCTGCCCAAGCCCTCGGTGGACACCGGTATGGGGCTCGAGCGCATCGCCGCGGTGATGCAGCATGTCCATTCCAACTACGAGATCGATATTTTCCGCGTCCTGCTCGAGGCCGCGCAGCGCGCCACCGGCGCGGCCGATCTCTCCAGCCCCTCGCTGCGCGTGATCGCCGATCACATCCGCTCCTGCGCCTTCCTGGTGAGCGACGGCGTCATGCCCTCGAATGAGGGTCGCGGTTATGTGTTGCGCCGCATCCTGCGCCGCGCCTGCCGTCATGGACACAAGCTCGGCGCGCGCGAGGCCTTCTTCCACACGCTGGTCGAGCCCCTTGGGCAGGCGATGGGGCAGGCCTACCCCGAACTGATCGAGAAGCGCGCCCAGATCGAGCGCATCCTGCTGCTCGAGGAAGAGCAATTCGCCCGCGCCCTCGATCTCGGCATGCGCATTTTCGAAGAAGAGACGGCAGCCCTTCAGGGCACGGTCATTCCCGGCGAGACGGTATTCAAGCTCTACGACACCTTCGGCTTTCCGGCTGATCTCACGGCCGATATCGC
>CAJADV010000559.1 GCA_903938575.1 uncultured Gammaproteobacteria bacterium | reverse complement strand
GAGCTGGTGCTCGCACCAGTCGCGCAGCTCCTCGGCATCAAGCCGCGTATCCTCCCGCAACACCACGGCGGCGGCAACCACCTCGCCCCAGGTCGCATCCGGCAGACCAAGCACCGCGCACTCCGCGATCCCGGGGTGCTCCAGCAGCACGCCCTCGATCTCCAGGGCCGAGAGCTTGTAGCCCCCCGACTTGATGATATCGACCGACTGGCGCCCCATGATCCGGTAGTAGCCCCGCTCGCGAACCGCGATATCGCCGGTGCGAAACCAGCCGTCGGGCGTGAAACTGGCGGCTGTGGCCTCGGGGTTGTTCCAGTATTCGCGGAACACCGAGGCCCCGCTCACCTCGATCTCGCCGGGCTGATCTTCTCCCGCGATCTGCGCCCCGGACTCGTCCACCAACCGCAGGCCCACACCCGGCAGGGGAATCCCCACGCTGCCGCTGCGCCGCTCGCCCTGCAGGGGATTGGACAGCGCCATGCCGATCTCCGTCATGCCGTAGCGCTCGAGCAGCCGCTGCCCGGTGAGTTCCTCCCAGCGCGTGTGCACGGTCGTCGGCAGCGCCGCAGACCCCGATACCATCAGCCGCATGCACCTGAAGGCCGCGCATGTCCGCAGACGTTCGTTCTCGGCCATCGCCTCGAGTGCCTGGATAAGCCTGACGTAAAGGGTGGGAACAGCCATGAAAACGGTATAGGCCCGGTCGTTTATGCGCTGCAGGATGGCGTCCTGACGGAAGCCCTCGAAGGCCTCGATGCAGGCGCCCGCCCAGAGGGCGCAGCACAGCACGTTCACGATGCCATGCACGTGATGCAGGGGCAGGAAAAGCGGGATGCAGTCATCGCTCCGCCAGCCCCAGGCCTGCTCGAGCGTGCGCATCATGGCAACGATCGCAGCGTGGGTGCACACGGCACCCTTGGGCTTGCTGGTAGTACCGCTGGTGAAGACGATCATCGCCCGCCGTTGGGGGTCGATATCCGGCAGCACAGGATGTGAGTTCGGCGCTTCCAGTTCTGCCAGCACGAGAATCCGCGTTCCCGCCTGCGCACAGGCCTCGAGGAGTGCTGGCGAAGCGGCATCCGCCACCAGTCGCTGCACGCCTGCGCTGCGCAGCACGTGCAGCAATTCACCCGCGGCGGCGCCACGGTTGAGTGGCACCGCGACACCTCCGGCCCGCCAGATGCCCCACTGCAGGGCGGCATAGTCCTCGCCTGCGGCTACCAGAAAGGCAATGCGCTCCTCCGCAAGATCGCTCGCGTCCCCGAGCAACGCGCCCGCCAGCGCCGCTGAGCGCTGCAGCAGATGCGAATAGGTGGTTTCACCCGCGTCCGAGCGGAAGGCGGTACGAGCGGCATGGAGGCTGGCGCGCTGAATCAGTTCGAGCATCGTTGATGGCCGCTGTCGGATCGACGCGCATTATGGCAAAGCTGCCGTCGCGGCTGGTGCATAATCCGTGCATCAAGAGAGGAAAGATCATGGGTCTCCGAAACCGCCAATGGCTGCTGGCGCGTCGCCCTGCGGGAAGCCTGTCCGAGCAGGATTTCGAGTACCGCGAAACCCCGGTGGCTGAACCGGACCCAGACGCGGGAGACGTGCTGCTGCGCAATCTCTGGCTCAGCTTCGACGCCACCCAGCGCGAGTGGGTGAAGGATCAGGAGGGTTATCTGCCGCCGGTGGGCCTGGGCGAGGTGATGCGCGCCTCCGCCGTCGCCGAGGTAGTGCGCTCGGCCAATCCGGCGCTTCCCGAGGGCTCGCTGGTGCAGGGACTCTTCGGCTGGCAGGACTACGTCATCGTGCGCCCGGATGACGCGATTCCCCCCTCGCCACTGCCCGCCGGCGTCTCGCCCGAGATGTGTCTGGCCGCACTCGGCGGGACCTCGCTCACCGCCTACTTCGGGCTGGTGGATATCGGCGGCCTCGCAGCCGGAAAAACCGTGGTGGTAAGCGCTGCTGGCGGCGCCACCGGCTCGATGGCCGTCCAGATCGCGCGCCTGCGCGGGGCGCGGGTCATTGGTATCGCCGGAGGAGCAGACAAGTGCGCTTGGGTCAAATCCCTCGGCGCCGACGACTGCATCGACTACCACGCGGAAAACCTCCCGGAGCGGCTTGCCGCGCTGTGCCCGGAGGGCATCGACATCGCCTTCGACAACGTCGGTGGCGCGCAGCTCGAGGCAATGATCGGGCAACTGGCCCACCGTGGCCGCGCGGTACTTTGCGGCCAGATTGCCGGCTATGACGCCCCGGAAGCGCCGCCGGGACCCCGCAACCTGATGACGCTCATCTACCGCCGTGCCCGGGTAGAGGGTTTTCTGATGCTCGACTACCTGCACCGCACCCACGAGGCCTTCGCCGAACTGGGCCCGTGGCTTGGCAGCGGAGAGCTCCGCTGGCATGCCGATGTCCAGGAAGGCTTCGAACACATCCCGCGCACGTTGCTGCGGCTATTCCGCGGCGAAAACCGCGGTAAGCAGTTGCTCCGGCTGGACCCACCCAAAGGGGGCCCGGCATGAGTGTCCACCGCCGTACCAAGATTGTCGCCACGCTGGGGCCAGCAAGCAGCTCGGAGGCGATCATCAACGCGCTCGTCGCTGCGGGCGTGGATGTATTCCGTCTCAACTTTTCTCACGGTTCCGTGGCCGACCACCGCGACCGCGCGGAGCGTGTGCGGGCTGCGGCGGCGGCCTGTGGACGCGAGGTGGCGCTGCTGGGCGATCTGCAGGGGCCGAAGATCCGCATCCGCTGTTTCCGCGAGGGTGCGGTCGAACTGCTGGCCGATGCGCCCTTCACGCTCGACTGCGCACTGGCCTCCGATGCTGGCGACAGCGGATGCGTGGGCGTCGATCTCGCGAGCCTGCCGGAGAGCGTGTTCCCGGGCGATGTGCTGATTCTCGACGATGGCCGCATCAGCCTGGTGGTTGAGGCTGTGCGCGGCCAGCGCGTCGAGTGTCGGGTGCGCATGGGCGGGCGGCTGTCGAACCGCAAGGGACTGAACCGTCTGGGTGGCGGCCTCTCGGCGCCCTCCCTCACCGACCGTGATCTGGAGGATATACGGCACGCCGCCGAACTGGGACTCGACTACCTCGCCGTGTCGTTCCCCCTCTCCGCCGACGACATCCACCAAGCACGAAGGCTCGCCCTCGCTGCAGGTAGCGACGCCCGCATCATCGCCAAGATAGAGCGTGCCGAAGTGGTGCACGACGAGACCGTGCTTGATGCCATCATCGAGGCGGCCGACGGAATCATGGTCGCTCGCGGGGATCTTGGGGTGGAGATCGGCGACGCGGCATTGATCGGCGCACAAAAGATGCTGATCCGCAAGGCACGGCGTGCCGACCGCATCGTGATCACCGCGACACAAATGATGGAGTCGATGGTGCAGAACCCGATTCCCACCCGCGCCGAGGTCTTCGATGTCGCCAACGCAGTGCTGGACGGCAGCGACGCCGTGATGCTCTCGGCCGAGACCGCAAGCGGCCGCTACCCGGTCGAGACGGTGACGGCCATGGCCGCAACCTGTCTGGGGGCGGAGACGTGGCCCGAGGTCCGGCGCTCCGGACACCGCGCCGACAGAGAATTCCAGCGCGTCGATGAGACCATCGCGATGGCGGCGGTGTATGCGGCAAATCACCTTCAGGGCGTCGCCGGCATGGTCTGCCTCACGGAGTCGGGCGGGACAGCGCTGCGGATGTCACGGATGAGCTCGGGATTGCCGATTTTCGCCCTGAGCCGACACCCCGAAACGGTCAGGCGTATGTGCCTGTTCCGCGGGGTGCGCCCGCTGATATTCGACTACACAGTGCATACCGCCTCGGAGGTTGCGCAGGCGGCGGTGCGGGAGCTGCGCGAGCGCGGGCTGGTCATGCCGGGCGAACGGCTGATCCTCACCCGTGGCGACCTCCTCGGCGTAGGTGGCTCGACCACCACGCTGAAGATCGTCGAGGTCTGAGACCTCAGGCGGGCGGCGCGATCACCGCGTTATCGCGCCCCAGGTTCTTGGCCAGATAGAGCGCGCCATCGGCGCGCAGCAGCATGGCCTCCCCATCCTCACCACCAGAGGGATCGAACTCGGCGATACCGCCACTCATGGTGAGCTCGATATGCGCATCAGGAAACATCAAAGGCCGGCGGATCGCCGCGCAGAGCCTCGAGTAGAGGGCCATCGCATCAATGGCCACCACACCCGGAAGCAGCAGGGCGAACTCGTCTCCTCCGATGCGGAAAACATCACCAGCGGACAGACCATCAGCGCGCAGGCAATCCGCGATACGGTTAAGCACCGCATCTCCGACGGGATGCCCCCACGTGTCGTTGATGCGCTTGAAATGATCGGCATCCATGACGAGCAGACTGAGTACGCCGGAGCGCGCATGGGCCGCGGCAACGGCCTGCTGGAGGCGCACATCGAACCGCCGTCGGTTGCCCAGTTGCGTCAGTGGGTCGGTGCTGGACTCGATGGCGAGCTCAGCAACTGCAAGGCCGATCCGCCGGCGCAGCCAGTAGACCAGCGCCACGGCCCCCGCGAGCAGAACCCCGTCGATGGCGAGCACCACCCTGAGCACACGGTCGCTACGCATAGCGATTTGCTCGGCGTAGAGGGATTCCTCGTAGTCCATCGAAAGGATCCCCACGACCCGTCCGGAGGCATTGCGGACAGGTACATTGACGCTGCGCATCGGCCGACGGGAGCCACCCGCATCATAAGATCCATGATCGAGGTACGGCTGCCCCGCCGCGATCGCAGGCAGCATGCCCGGCTCGTTGGCAAGATCGAAGTCGAGCGCCTCCATCATTATGCTAGGGGGATCAGCGGGACGCTGCAGATTCGGCGAGCGCGAGGTATCGAGGATCAGGCGCAGCACGCCGTTCTCATGGCGCATGGTGTAGAGACCGTGGATCCCGGGCACCGCGTTCTGGAATCGCACCAGCATCTCGTTCAATTGCTCGTGAACCGGATTGCCTTGCTGCTGTGCCGAGACGAGAGTTTCGTGAAGATCGCCATCAACGTTCGCTGCAATGGTGCTCGCGAGTTCCATGAGGTGATGCCCGAACTGCTGCTGCGCCCGCTCGGAGCCATCCGAAATCAGGGGGAACGTGAGCAGACCGATCAGCAGGGCGAACACGACGCCGATCCCGAGCGACAAGCGGAGCGGAGACTGCAGCAGCAGGAACCGGATCACACCGATGCTGCGTGCGGGCTCCATCATGCAACCCCGCCGCTCGCAGGCTCAGCAAGTTCGCAGCGATCCCGGCCGGCGCGTTTCGCCCGATACAGTGCCCGATCCGCGCGACCCATCAGATCCGTCGCAAGCTCGTGCTCCGGATCGAGAGTAGCGATACCGATGCTGACACTAAGCGCCAGACCGACGCCGCCATGTTCGTCCAACGGCCGGCGGATCGCATCGGCAACGCGGGACTGGACGACCAGTGCCTGCGCGCTGTCGGTGCCGGGCATGATCACCCCGAACTCCTCACCGCCGATACGGCAGACGATATCCTCGCTGCGCGTGTGCTGCTGCAGTGCTGAGGCGACCATGATCAGGACGCGGTCACCACCTGCATGGCCAAGGGCGTCGTTGATCGACTTGAACCTATCGATATCCAGTATCGCGAGGCTGAGCGAGCGCTTCGTATCGATGGCTGAAGGTACGTGATGTTCCAGACGCTGCTCGAAGTGGCGGCGATTGAAGAGCCCGGTGAGAGAATCCTTGATCGTCTCCTCGCGCAACACATCCAGGATTTCACCGAGATGCTTTCGGAGCAGCCATACGGCGGCACCCAGCAGGGACGAGAGCACCAACAATACCCCGACGGCCGGTACGGCCAGGTCGGCGAAGACGCGCCGAGTCAGCGCGGCAAACTCCGCCTCCTCGAAATCCATTCCGAGCGTCCCGACTACCCGTCCGGCATGATCGCGAAGGGGGACGTAGACGCCTCGCAGCGTGATGCCGCCCTCGAGAAAGCTCTGCCGGTCGAGCCATGGTTCGCCGGCGAGCAGTGCGATCACCATGCCCGGCTCGATCGTGTCCATCAACACGCGTTCGCCGACACGGGTGATGGCACTCGCGCGGTCGCGCAGAGCGGGGATGTCACTCTGGGCGGTGTCCAGCACGTAGACCATGTCGCCATCGGCGCCGATGCGCTTGGTGTAAACGCCGCGCACTTCGTGCATCACGAGATGCATGCGTTCCAGGGGTGCGAGCTGCCGCATGTAGTCGGGCGATCGCGTCTGCGCATCCTCCTGCAGCCGCTCATGCGCCTCCACATCAATTTGACTGGCCAGCCCCAGCGCAAGATCGATAACCGCCGTCTCGGCGCGCGCCTGATAGAGATCGAGGGCCCGCGCCATTATCCATCCGGTGACCACCATGAACAGAACGAGGTACAGCCCGGCCACCAGCAACCCGAGCATCCCGGGCTGCAGGCCGAGGAAATCGCCCAATTCGGCCCGGTCACGCGTGGTTTTTTCGAGGCCTGCAGATGCCATGTGCCGCGACTCAGACAGCCAGCATTACGCGGTCACGGCCGCCGCGCTTGGCCTCGTAGAGTGCCCGGTCTGCATCGCGAAGGATTTCCTCTGGTCGGGCCTCGGGTCCTTTCATGGTGGCCACTCCCCCACTGATTGTGATCACCCGCTCGGCGCCTTCTATCATCATGGGCATGCGGATTGCGGCGCTCATGCGGTTGAAGGCAGCCTCGCCTTCCTGACGTCCGATGCCGGGCATGAGAAGCGCGAACTCCTCACCGCCGATACGACAGCACAGGTCACCCTCGCGGACTTCCGCGCGGAGCCGCTCCCCGAGTCGGCGCAGCACCTCATCGCCGGCGGGATGGCCAAGCTCGTCGTTCACGCGTTTGAAACGGTCGATGTCGAACACCAGCAGCGTGTAAGGCGCCGAAGAGCGTCGCGCCTGCGCCATGCCCGCGCCCAGGGCCCGGTTGAATAAAGTTCGATTTCCGAGTCCGGTGAGGGCATCCGTGATGCTCTCGCGCTCCAGGCGCGAGACCGCCTGGAGCAGGCCGTTGTGCAGCCGCGAGGTGATCAGACCCGCAAAGACGGCGAGGCCCAGGCAGACGCCCGCCCCCACCTGCACCAGAAGTACAAAACTGTCTCGCTCGGCACGATAAGCACCGACCTCGATATCGAGCACGAGAATGCCCACCACATTGCCCTTGGCATCATCGATGGGCGCCTCAACCGATCGGAAGGTCTTGCCCTCCGACCGCAATGTGTTCCGCTCCACATAGACCCCTCCCGACAGGATGGTGGGGAGAAGGTCCGGTTCGACGTCGAGATTCAGATCGACCACGGGATCCATGACGCGAGAAAACCGCTTGTTGTCGTGAACCCGCGTGAGGCGGGGAGAGGCAACGGTATCCAGCACGTGAAACAGCCTGCCCTCGAACACCCGCATCGTTTGGACGCGGTAGACCTCCGGCAACAGATTGTGGAATTCCACGAGGCGGGATAAGGCAAGTTCGTAGCGCTCCGAGCCGGTGTCCTGCGGCTCGCGCAGTTTCTCGTGCAAGTCGCCATCGACCAGTGGCGCCGCCGCTGCAGCCAGGCCACGCATCCGTTCTTCTGCGATGTGATCGTGCTGACGCGTGCCGAAGTAGCCCAAGAGCCCGAGAAGAGAGCCGCTGACCAGCAAAAACGCGATCGCAACCAGTAAACCACTGGCATAGGGCGGCGTACGGTGGAGAAGGCCACCAGGCCGGTGCTCTGCACCTTCGTCCGCGCCCAGCATTTCCATCAAATCGACTCGTTCAGCGACGGTCTAGCTTAATAGAAAACACCATAGCCGAGGAGCCGGCGTTGCCGTCTCAGGGTTTGTCGGCTGAAACAGCCCACATCGCGTAGTAGGAGTGCGCGCCGCCGAAGGCGTGCCCGAGCGCCAACCGGGCCCCCTCGACCTGATGTTGACCCGCCATGCCACGCACCTGCAGGGCGGCTTCGCCGAAGCGAAGCATTCCCGAGGCGCCGATGGGGTTCGAGGACAACACGCCCCCTGAGGCATTGATGGGCAGATCTCCCCCCAGTGCCGTGGCGCCTGACTCGACAAGCTTCCAGCCCTCCCCCTCGCCACAGAACCCGAGGGTTTCGAGGTACATGGGCTCGTACCAGCTGAAGGGCACATAGAGCTCTGCAACATCGATCTGGCGACGTGGATCGGTGATCCCGGCCTTGGCGTAGACGTCCTTGGCGCAGGCGATCAGGGATGCGGGGTGGATATTGTCCTTGCCCGCGTACATGGAGCCATCGGCACGCGTGGACGTGCCGAGAATCCATGCCGGCGGGTTGGGCGAGCGCGAGGCGTGCTCTTCATCTGCCAGCACCAGTGCGCAGGCACCATCCGAGGACGGACAGCTCTCGAGGAAACGGATCGGCTCCCAGAGCATCGGGGACTGCATGACCATCTCGAGGGAGATGTCAGGAATCTGCAAGTGCGCATAGGGATTCTTCAGGGCGTTCTGCCGGTCCTTCACCGCCACCAGGCAGCCGATATGCTCCGGAACCCCGTAGCGCTCCATGTACAGACGCATGTAGGGCGCGAAGAACCCGCCCGCACCGGCATTGACGTGGGGCACAAAGGGCATCCGCGGCGACAACGCCCAGGTCGCGTTAGATTCGGACTGTTTCTCGAAACTCACGGTGAGCACGCGGCGGAACGCCCCGCTCTGCACGTAATTGGCGGCCACCACGGCCGTGGAGCCGCCCACGCTGCCAGCGGTATGCACGCGCAGCACCGGTTTGCCATTGGCACCCAGCGCGTCGCTCAGATAGAGCTCCGGCATCACCACACCCTCGAACATGTCGGGGGCCTTGCCGAGAATCAGGGCGTCGATGTCTTTCCAGGTGCAGCCGGCGTCTTCCAACGCGCGCTCTGCGGCCTGCCGCACGAGCCCGGCGATGGAAACTTCCTAGTGTTTCGATTTGTGCTTGGTCTGACCAACGCCCACCACTGCAACGCGATTGCCCATGGGATCAGGCCTCCAGTACGGCGACGAGGTTCTGTTGCAGACACGGACCCGAGGTCGCATGTGCGACACCGCAGTCAGCCTCCCCGCGCATGATGCGGGTGGCGACGTGACCGATGCGGTCAAGGCCTGCCGCCATCATGACGTTGCCGGCGAGCGCGCCGCCCGAGGGGTTCACCGCCACGCTGTCGGACAAACCGAGTTCGCGGCGCAGGATGATCTCCTGATGACTGAAGGGCGCGTGCAATTCGGCCGTGTCCACGGGACGCCCGGCCACGCCCGCCCGGGCGGCGGCGTAGCGGGTGGACGGGGAGCGTGTGAGATCGCGCGCGCCCAGCGTCCCGGTTTCCATGCGGTGATCGATGCCGCGGATCCACGCCGGACGCGCGCACAGGCGACGGGCGGTGTCGGCGGAGGCCACCAGCAGCGCCGAGGCGCCATCGGTGATGGGCGCGCAGTCATGACGACGCAACGGCGACACGAATCGCGGCTCGGCGAGCAGTGCCTCGATGCTCGTTTCCGCGGCGAGTTGTGCCTTGGGATTCAACAGCGCGGCGCGGCGGCTACGCATCACTACCTCGGCCATGTCACGCTCGGTGAGGGAGCCCGCATCGAGCATCGCCCTCGCCTGGAGCGCCGCGAGGCTCACGGCATCCGGCCATAGCGGGACGTGGTAGTAGGGATCGAGCTGCAGGGTAAGCACGGAGCGCAACTCGCCCGGGGAGGACTTGCTGAATCCGTAGATGAGGCAGAGATCGGCCTCGCCCGACCAGATCTTCAGTAGCGCTTCGTAGAGCGCCCAGGCGGCATCCATCTCGACGTGGGACTCGCGTATGGGCGGCGCGGTAGCCACCGCGTTCAGGCCCTCGACGAACGCGAAGGCCGCTCCCTGCAGGTAGTCGCAACTGCCCGAGCAGGTGAAATCGATATCTTTCTGTGTGACCCCCACTGACTGCATGACCTCCCGCACTACGGGCATGATCAGCTCACTTTCGTTGGCAGCGCCGGCATAGCGACGCTGCATGCTCTGCGTGTATCCGATGACCGCGGCTTCGCGCATATCTCAGCTCCCTTCCACGGGCCTGAACCAGGCGATGTTCTCGAAGGTGTAGTCCCACTCCTCGCGCGGCTTCCACCGTGCCTTCACGCGCATGCCGACGTGGACGCGGGCGTTGTCGACCTCGCTCACACGGTGCAGGCAGGCCATGTCAGTGCCGTCGAGAAGAATGTTGGCCGCCACGAAAGGAGGCTTTATCGGATTACCCGGAATGGGTATGTGCACCACCGTGAAGGACTCGACGATACCTTCATCGACCACCTCCACTTCTTCCTCGGTGGGTATGCCACAGGCGGCGCACATGCCACGCGGCGGCACATAGACGTTGTTGCAGCCGGGACAACGCTGGCCGACGATGCGGCCCTCGCGGATGCGGGTGAGAAAGCGCGTGAGCGCCTTGCCCGCGGTGAATTCGTACTGGAGGTTGATGGGGACCTCGATCCCCGTTACCGGCGCCGGCGTGTCGCTCATGTGGGGTGCTCCTCAGGCCGGCTCGAAGCAGGCGATGTCGGTGATGCTGCCGCGGCGCTCGGCGGCCCAGCGCACGCGTACGCGCATGCCGGTGCGCATCGCACCCTCCTCTCCTGCGTCGACCATGTGCAGCATGGGCACATCGGCGCCATCCAGGCGGACCAGCGCGAAGGCGAAAGGTTTCTGCAGCAAATGGTGCGAGATGGGCTCGGCCACCCAGGACCAGGTGGTGACCACCCCTTCTTCGGCAACGCTGACGAATTCGGTCAGCGCCTCGGCACTCACGGGGTCGTACTCCGCTGCGGGAACCAGCACGCGGCCGTCGCTGGTGCGGGTGCCAACGATCCGGCCCTCGCGGAGCTCGGTCAGGAAGTGCCCGATCACGGGGCCCGTGGAGCGGGTGTAGGTGTAGCCGAGTTCAAAGCTCTTGGTGAGCAACTCGGGATTGGTCTCCGCCATGCACGCCTCCGTCTTGCGCAGCTCCACACCGCGAGGCGTTGGAGCATGAATTGACACGGGGAGGATCATTCCACAAGGATGCGGCCCCGGCCATGGCCGACCCACACCATTCTCGTCTGACCATACTGCTCAACGGGGTACCGGAGGAATCGCTCATGCGCGCACTGGTGATCGGCGGGACCGGGCCAACCGGGCACCACATCGTGAACGGCCTGATCGCCCGTGGGTACCGCGTGGAGATACTGCATCGGGGCAACCACGAGGTGGAGGAAATCCCGCCGGAGGTCCTGCACCATCATATGGACCCCTATGATCCTGCCCTGCTCGAGGCGTTTTTCGCCGCCGCCCCGCGATTTGATCTGTGCGTGGCGACCTACGGCCGCCTCCGGGCCATTGCCAGCGCGACCGCGGGCCGCATCGGGCGTCTGATCTCGGCCGGTGGTGTTCCCGCGTATCGCGGCTACATGAACCCGGCACTTGGAGAACCTGCCGGGCTGCCGGTCCCAACGGGCGAGGACGCCCCCCGCGTAGCAGCGCCCGCCGAGGACGAGAAGGGATGGCGCATCGTCCAGACCGAGGATGCACTGTTCGCCGCCCATCCCGACGCCACGCACCTGCGATATCCCTACGTGTACGGCAAGTACCAGCCGATGCCGCGCGAGTGGCCGATACTGCGGCGCATTCTCGATGGCCGGGCGTTCATCATCCTTCCCGACGGCGGCCTTACACTGCATCACATGGGTTATGCGGAGAACGTCGCTCGCGGGATCCTGCTCGCGGCAGATCACCCGGCATCCTCGCGCGGGCGTGTCTACAACTGCGCCGACGAAGAGGTACTAAGCCTGCGTCAGAGCGTCGAGATCATCGCCGCCGCGATGGGCCGGCAGATCGAGATCGTGTCGATGCCCTGGGAGCTCGCGCCCTGCACGCGCCCGCTGGTGATGCAACCGCTCACCACGCACCGCGTCCTCGATATCTCGCGCATACGGGCCGAACTGGGCTATCGCGATGCCGTTCCGGCCCGCGAGGCACTTGCACGCACCGCGCGCTGGCTCGCCGAGCATCCACCCGCAGCAGGGGGGATCGAGGAGATGGTGCTGGAAGATCCCTTCGACTACGCCGCGGAGGATCGCCTTCGCGGCGCCTGGGAGGCGGCCATCGGCGGGATGCCACGCATAGGCTTCGACCCGCAACCGGGCTACACGATGTCCTATAGCGGGCCGGGAGGACGAGACCGGTCGAACAGCAGTTTTACGGGCTGAAGCAGCCGCTGCCACACACCTTGAGGGGCCGAACGCGCAGTGCTGCGCGATCCCTCTGACACAGGAGCACACGCAATGCATCAGGTGAGTCTGCATGGCAGGGTTGCGCTGGTCACGGGCGGCAGCCGCGGGCTAGGCCGGGCGATGGTGCTGGGGCTGGCCAAGGCCGGCGCCGATGTGGTGATCGCCAGCCGCAAGCTCGAGAGCTGCCAGCAGCTTGCCACCGAGGTGGAAGCGCTGGGTCGGCGCGCGCTGCCTTTTGCCGCACACGCGGGCCGCATGGAAAGCCTGGACGCGCTACTCGATGCCACCTACGCGCATTTCGGGCGCCTCGACATACTGATCAACAACGCCGGCACCAACCCGGTGACCGCGGGCCTCTCGGACCTGACGCCCGAACTCTTCGAGAAGGTTTTCGCCGTGAACACCAAGGGACCGTGGTATCTCGCCTCGCGCGCGGCACCGCGGATGGCGAGCCACGGCGGCGGCAGCATCATCAACATCATCTCCGTGGGCGGCCTGAAACCGCCGGCCTATCAAGGTTTTTACGCTGGCAGCAAGGCCGCGCTCCACGCCATGACCAAGGTGATGGCTGCGGAGTGGGCCAGCATGGGCATTCGGGTGAACGCCATCGCGCCCGGCAGTTTCCATTCCGACATGCTGGATGCCGCGCTGAAGATCCTTCCGGGCTATGAGGAAGGCAGTCGTAACGCCTCACTGCAGAAGCGCATTGCGCAGACCGAGGAGATCGTGGGACCGGTGCTGTATCTGGCGAGCGATATGTCGGCCTTCACCACCGGTGCCACGCTGGTGGCTGATGGCGGCTACCTGGTGCTCTGAACGGGGTCCCGCTCAGGACGACCACACCGCCGCACGCGCCAAGGCAAGCACGCCGAACACCGCAAAGAGGCTGGCAGCAGCGCGGTGCATCCAG
>CAJADV010000558.1 GCA_903938575.1 uncultured Gammaproteobacteria bacterium | reverse complement strand
GAGTCATCTCGATTTCCGCGGCGCCCGCAGCGCGGAAATCACCGCTGCGGTACTCCCAGGCTTTCTGCAGCTGGTGCACGTTGTCGCGATTGATCTGCGTGGCGGCGGAATAGTGGCCTCCGCCAGGCGCGGCGCCATAGGCGGGCCAGTCGGCGGCAGGGCCGGCGTAATCGATCGGCTGTTGGTCGTGTTTGTCACAGGCCGAGACCAGGACGAGACAGATACCCGAGGCAAGAATCCGGAGAGGTCGTGGCACGCGGGCACCCCGTGGCGGTGGATGGTGGTTTACCGGCGGATGGTCGGACCACGAGGCGCACAAGGCAAGTGTCGTCTGCGTCATGCAGCGCGCACGGCTTGGCCGGGGGCGAGGCGGTGGTGTAGCGTTCAAGGCTGACTGACGGGCATGAGACACCATGTTGAGCAGACGAGCATGCGGAGCGTTCTTGCTGGCACTGCTGGCACTGCTGGCAGGCTGTGGCGTGCCCACAGGCCAGCGGGGCACCGAGATGCTCCAGTCGCAGGCCGAAGCGCCCAATCCGGTGGCGATGTCGGTCAATGCCTATCGCCAGCACCGCGGGCTCGCGCCGATCCCGGTCTCGCTAAGACTGACGCAGGTAGCCGCCGCGCACGTGGCGGATCTCGAGGCGCACTACCGCCGCGGCACCAGCTGCAATATGCACTCCTGGTCGGCCAACGGCAGCTGGACGCCCTGCTGCTACACCCCAGACCATGCCCGCAAGGAATGCATGTGGAACAAGCCCGGCGAGATCACCGGCGGCGCTTACAGCGCTACCGGCTATGAGATCGTGGCCTACTACTCGGACCCGATCACGCCCGAACGCGCACTGCAGATCTGGCAGCAGAGCGACGGTCATCACATCATGATCCTCAACCGGGGGCAGTGGTACGACAACACCTGGCGGGCGATGGGCGCAGCCATCGGCACGCACTATGCGGTGGTGTGGTTCGGGGAGCAGGCAGACCGGGCTGGAGACTGAAGGCCTGACCTGATTCAGGCCCGCAGCCTGATCCAGCGTATCGCGCGACAGGCCCGATCCGCGGGAAAGATCGTATTTGTCCGGCGGATTAGCTCCGGGCTCGGGCCCCCCGAGCGCCTATAATGCTCGCCCCCCGCTCGACCTTGGTATTCCGCATGAATGACGCCGGCACCTTCCGCGACCTCGGTTTGGACGAGCGGCTGTTGCAGGCACTGGCTGATGTAGGCTACGAGACCCCCTCGCCCATTCAGCAGGCCTGTATCCCCCCTCTTTTGGCCGGCCGCGACCTGCTCGGCGAGGCACAAACCGGCACCGGCAAGACCGCAGCCTTCGCGCTGCCGCTGCTGCAGCGGCTCGATCTCGACAAGCTGGCGCCGCAGATTCTGGTGCTGACACCGACCCGCGAACTGGCCATACAGGTGGCCGAGGCCTTCCAGCGTTACGCCAAGCACATGGGCGGATTGCATGTACTGCCGGTGTACGGCGGGCAGGGCATGGACCAGCAGCTGCGCCAGCTGCGGCGCGGCGTGCACGTGATCGTGGGCACGCCAGGGCGCGTGATGGACCACCTCGAGCGTGGCACCTTGAAACTCGATGGCCTGCGCGCACTCGTGCTGGACGAGGCCGACGAAATGCTCCGCATGGGCTTCATCGACGCGGTGGAATGGATCCTCGAGCACACGCCGCCCGAGCGGCAGACGGCGCTCTTCTCCGCCACCATGGCAGAGCCCATCCGTCGCGTGGCGCGCACCCACATGCGCGAGCCGCAGGAAGTGCACATCAAGGCAAGCACGCGCACCGTTGCCACCATCCACCAGCTGTTCTGGCAGGTGAGCGGCACCAACAAGCTCGACGCCCTGACGCGGATCCTGGAAGCAGGCGATGACATCGACGCAACACTGGTTTTCGTGCGCACCAAGACGGCAACCGCGGAACTGGCCGAACGGCTGGAAGCACGCGGACACGCCGCGGCAGCCCTTAACGGCGACATGAGCCAGCAGCTGCGCGAGCGCGTGATCGAACAATTGAAGAGCGGCGCGCTGGATATCGTGGTGGCCACCGATGTGGCAGCCCGCGGCATCGACGTCTCGCGCATAAGCCACGTCATCAACTACGACATCCCCTACGACACCGAATCCTATGTGCACCGGGTGGGTCGCACGGGGCGCGCGGGGCGTGCAGGCACCGCGATTCTCTTCGTGGCACCGCGCGAAATCCGCATGCTTCGCACAATCGAGCGCGTCACGCGCCAGCCGATCGAGCCCCTGCGACTGCCGAGCCGCGAGGCCGTGGCCGACAAGCGGATTGCGCGCTTCCGCAAGGTCGTGGGCGAGGTAATGGCGGAAGAGAATCTGGATTTCTTCACCGAGGTGGTGACACAGCTGCAGACAGAACACGACGGCGACATAGCCCGCGTTGCCGCCGCCTTGATGTTCCTCGCACAGGAGGGCAAACCACTGCGGCCAGAGGGCGCAGACTGGCGTACCGAAGCGCCCGTCATGCAGCCAGAACAGGGACGTCGCGATCCAGCGCCGCCCCGACGCGACGAACGCAGCGAGCGGCCGGCACGTCCGGAGTTCCGCGAGGAGCACACAGAACGCGCACCGCGCGGGGACTTCAGGCCGGATCGGGCCGAACGCGCGCCGCATGAGGACCGTGAGGACCGGGCACCCCGAGACCGCAAGAAAACCGTGGCACCGCTCGAGTTCGAGGGCGGCGACACCGCTGTGTATCGCCTCGCCGTGGGCCATCAGCATGGCGCCACTCCGCGCGAGATCGTAGGCGCCATCGCCAACGAGGCCGGGA
The DNA here is from genome assembly GCA_903938575.1 of uncultured Gammaproteobacteria bacterium. Lineage (GTDB taxonomy): Bacteria > Pseudomonadota > Gammaproteobacteria > Pseudomonadales > UBA5518 > UBA5518. The sequence goes on along the minus strand of CAJADV010000558.1, from coordinate 1,080 downwards.
TCGGCAGCCGTTACATCGGTCGCATCGACATCCGTGAGGATCACACGCTGATCGATCTGCCGGCCGAGTTGCCGAACGACGTGCTGGGCGTACTGCGCAAGACCCGGGTGCGGCAGACACCGCTGTCGATACGGATTGCAGAGGCTGGCGAGTCCGCGCCGGCACCCGGCGGCGGCAAGCAGGACGGCATGCGCCCACCCAAGCGCGCACCGCGGCCGTTCACTGAGGGCCGGGAGCGGCCGGTGTTAAAGGGGCCGAGGTCTGAAGCCGGACCGAAGGCGGCCGGACCGAAACCCGCTGTGACGCCCTCGGCGGCGCCGAAACCCAAGGTACGGAAACCGAAGCCCCGCAAGGATTGAAAGTCGCCGCGCAGCGGCTGTCAGCAAGGCGGCTGGAGGCGCGCGCACTGCTCCGGGAGTCTCTCGGTCCCTCGTCAGGTAGCGCCAATTGAAGGCTGAACCCCAATAAACCTCGAGATGGATCCGGCTCTCTACCTCATAGGCAGACCAATTGATGATCTGCCATGGCCATTGCGCGTTTTACGGCAAGCCGGTGCCGGACAGCGAGGTGCTGGGAGAGTACGACTGTTATCCGCACTGATTTCGAGGGCGCGCTAAAGCAATGGCCGCCAACCCAGCAGCGAGCAGGCCAAGGCTGCCGGGAAGCGGGACGGTAGATAAAGGGCCCGTTGAGAAGTTGGCGATGAACCGGAGGTCCACACTGGTTATTGCCTGCTGTGACCCGACCGCGCCGAACGTGCCATAGCCTCCGGTATAGGGGTCTACACCCGAGGTTTGGATGTAATGGGTGCTTTGACCACCGTAAGAGGGCACTCCAAATCCACGATAGTCGAACTGCACGAAAATCATGCTCCCGGGGGTGAAGAACTCTCCGACTTGGATAGTGTTTGCTCCCGTGAGGATCGTAGTTGCGGCTTGGAACAGTATTTGGCCGCCGTTTAGCTGGTCACGGATGAAGAAATCGAAGGTTCTGCCGTTTGAATCCGGGCTGAAATAGAAGGTCAGATCGACGATGTAACTTTCGACAGCGTCAACAGACAGAGACTGGCCGCTCCCGTAG
>CAJADV010000557.1 GCA_903938575.1 uncultured Gammaproteobacteria bacterium | reverse complement strand
CGGGCATGTCGCTGTTTGGCGATCGCAAACTCCTCGAGATCCGCATTCCCACCGGCAAACCGGGCACCGAAGGTGGCGCGACGCTGCGCGAGATCGCGGCGCATCCCTCCCCCGACACCGTGGTCGCCGTGCATCTCGGCGCAAGTGACCGCGATACCGAGAAGGCCGCGTGGTTCAAAGCGCTGGAGGGAGCCGGTGTGAGCATACGCGCCTGGCCGATTCGGCGGGGCGAGCTCCCCGGCTGGCTGCGGCAGCGGCTGCAGGCCGCGGGATTCAGGCCGGATCAGGACGCACTGCGCATGCTCGCGGAGCGCGTCGAGGGAAACCTGCTCGCCGCGCGGCAGGAAATCGAAAAGCTAAAACTGCTCGTGGAACCCGGCGCCCTGGACGAACGCACCCTGGCTGGCGTGATAACCGATAGCGCGCGCTACACCGCCTTCGATCTGTGCGACCGCGCCTTCGAGGGCGATCATGCCGCAGCAGCGCGCACACTCGCCGGGCTGCGTGCCGAGGGCGAGGAGCCGCTGGCCGTGCTGGGCGCCTTCGGCTGGGAGATACGCAAGCTGCTCGCCATCGCCGAGCGCCATGCCGGCGGAGAGCCCCTCGAGCGTGCCGCGGAATCACAGCGTGGCGGTGGCAAACGCCATTACGCCGCCGCAGTACGCCGACTCGGCGGGCGCGGCCTGCACGCACTGCTGCTGCGGGCAACGCGGGTGGATCGCAGCGTCAAGGGCATGGATGACGCCGACCCCTGGGATGAACTGCTGTCGCTGGTGATCGAGGCCGCTGGCGTACTGCCCCGCACGCGCCGCCCCTGAGCGAGCCCCGCCGGCTCCCTGGCCGCTAAACGGCGCGAAAATCCGCAACTACCTCACCCACCAGAGGAACCTCCGCCTCGTGCGCCGCATCGCGCCAGCGTTCGGCCAATGCATCCCGGTACCACTGTGTCATCGCGGGCAGGGCAAGCAGGCGGTCCACGTAGGTCTGCGACTGCCGGCCGAGCGGCAGCGCATAGGTCTGGATGCGAAAAGCCACCGGCGCGAAAAAGGCATCAACCGCACCAAAGCTCGCCCCCGCAAGCCACGGCCCGCCAAAGCGATCCAGGCCCTGCGACCAGAGTTCCTCAAGCCGGCCGATATCCGAAAGCAGCGCAGGCGGTATTTCCCGCAAACGTATGCGCAGGCCACAGTTCATGCTGCAGATATTGCGCAGGGTGCCGAAGGAAGAATGCATCTCGGCAGCGGCGCAGCGGGCCCAGGCCCGGGCGGCGGGGTCGACGGGCCACACACCCGGATGGCGTTCCGCGAGATACTCGGCAATAGCCAGCGAATCCCACACCACCTGATCGCCGTCGTGCAGGCAGGGCACCTTGCCGCTCGGCGAAAAGCCGCGAAAGTCCGTGGCATCAGGGCATTCACCGAAGGGTTTCAGTTGCTCATCGAAGGGAATTCCCAGCACCTGCAGCAGCAGCCACGGGCGCAACGACCAGGACGAGTAGTTCTTGTTGGCGATGTAGAGGGTGTACATGCAGTTCGCTACGACCGCGCCATCAGGCTCGCGTCGACTTGCTGATCGGCGTGGTAGGAGGAGCGCACCAACGGCCCGCTGGCCACGCTGCGGAACCCGAGCGACTCGGCGATGCGTCCGAGTTCGGCGAACTCGTCGGGATGCACATAACGCTCGACAGCCAGGTGATGGCGGCTCGGCTGCAGGTATTGGCCGAGCGTGAGCATGTCGACATCGTGCGCCCGCAGCGCGTGCATGACCTCGACGATCTCCGCGTTGGTCTCGCCGAGCCCCAGCATGAGACCCGACTTGGTGAGTACGCCGGGACGGCGCTCCTTGTAGCGCTGCAGCAAGTCGAGCGACCAGTCGAAATCCGAACCCGGCCGCGCCTGCAAATACAGCCGCGGCACGGTCTCGAGATTGTGGTTGAAGACGTCCGGCGGCTCGGCGGCAAGGATATCGAGCGCCACGTCCATGCGGCCGCGGAAATCCGGCACCAGCACCTCGACGCGAATCCCGGTGTTGTGGGCGCGCGTCTCGCGGATGCACTCGGCGAAGTGCGCGGCGCCACCATCGCGCAGATCATCACGATCGACCGAAGTGATCACCACGTAGCGCAGGCCCATTTCGGCGATCGCCGCCGCAAGATGCGCTGGCTCACCGGCGTCGAGGGGATTGGGCCTGCCGTGGGCAACATCGCAGAAGGGACAGCGACGCGTACAGATCTCCCCCATCACCATGAACGTCGCCGTGCCGCCGCCGAAACACTCGCCGAGGTTGGGACAGTTCGCCTCCTCGCAAACCGAGGCCAGTCGATTGCGCCGCAGGATTTCCTTGATGCGCTCTACCTCGGCGGAGACCGGCATACGCACGCGGATCCAGTCGGGTTTGCGCAACGGTGTATCGGTGGGAACGATCTTCACCGGGATACGCGCGGTCTTGTCCTCGCCACGGAGTTTCTCGCCCTGCACCACCCGGCGCGGGCTGCCGCGGTTTTGCTCGCTCATGGACCGATGCTCCGTCTGCCGCCCTCAGGCGGTGCTGTGTTCATGCTGGCAGTCCGGCGCCACATCGCGTGGCAGGCCCGGCGCCTCATCATAGCCAAAGACCCGTCGCAGTTCGGCCTCCAACAGGATCTCAACAGTGCGGCGCGACAGGTCGGTGGTGCGCGGGACCAGATCTGCAAGGCGGGTGACCGCGAGGCCCGCCTGCCCGCAGGGATTGATGCGGGCGAAAGCCCCGAGGTCGGGCGTCACGTTCAGACTGAGCCCGTGGTAGGAACAGCCCTTGCGGACCCGGAGCCCGAGTGCCGCGATCTTCGCGCCATCCACATAAACGCCCGGCGCATCACGCCGCGACTGCCCCTGTATACCGAAAGTGGCCAACAGCCCGATCACCGCCGCTTCGATCCGATCGACCAGTTCACGCACGCCCAGACCCGCGCGCCGCAGATCGAGAAGCAGATAACCCACCAACTGGCCGGGTCCATGCCAGGTAACCTGGCCGCCGCGATCGGACTGCACCACGGGGATCCCCCCGGGATCCAGCAGGTGCTCGGGTTTGCCGGCCTGCCCCTGGGTGAACACCGACGCATGTTCGAGCCACCAGAGCACGTCGGGGCTGACGGCAGAGCGCGTATCGGTGTAGCGGCGCATTTCCTGCCACGCACTGGCGTACTCGAGTTGCTCGCTACGCCAGACCTGCAACTGCGCCGGCGCCACCGCGCTCACACCACCGCCTGCACCAGGCCCGTGGCCTTCAGCGCAGCGAATAGCGCTCGCAGTTGCGGCTCGCCGGTGGCGATGATGACCACACGCACGGACACATAACGCCCACCACCGCTTGCGCGCACCGTCGTGCGGTGACGGGGGAATTCAGGCGCGTGAAGCTCGATGATGTCCTCGACCACCAGCTGGAAATCCGCAACCGCCTCGCCCACCACCGCGATGGGATACTCACAGGGGAATTCGATCTGCGGACGCTCGCCAGCCACGGGTTCAGGCCTTGCCGAAAAGCTGCAGGAAAAAGAGCACCAGTGAATCCCAGAAGCGCGTGAAGAAACCGCCCGCCTCTACCGGCTTCAGCGCCACCAGCGGCTCGGAGATGATTTCCTTGTCATCGAGCGTGACCGACACGCGCCCGAGTTCCTGTCCGGCGGACACCGGCGCCTCGACGCCCATGCGCAGGTCGACGGCCATCGCCTTGAGATCCGCGGTGCGCCCGCGTGGCACGGTGACGTGGATGCCTCGGCTCACGCCCAGGTCCACGCTATCGACCGTGCCGCCCCAGACGCGCACCGGAGCCACCGAGGCCCCAGGTGCCAGCACCACGGCCGTCTCGTAGAAGCGGAAGCCATAACCGAGCAGCTTGCGGCTCTCCTCGGTGCGCGCGGAGCGACTTGCGGTGCCGAGTACAACCGCGACCAGCCGCATATCCCCCTGCAGCGCCGAGCTCACCAGGCAGAAGCCGGCCTCCTCGGTATGGCCGGTCTTGATGCCGTCGACACCGGGCTCGCCCAGCAACTCGTTGCGGTTCATCTGGCGGATGTTGTTGAAGCTGAAATGCGTCTGCGCATAGACGGCGTAGTCCTGCGGGTGGTCAACGATCATGGCGCGGGAAAGCGTGGCCAGATCACGCGCCGTGGTGTAGTGCTGCGGGTCGGGCAGGCCGTGGGCGTTCATGAAATGGGTGTTCTTCAAACCGAGACGCACCGCGTGCTGGTTCATCAGGTCGGCGAAGGCCTCATGGGAGCCAGCCAGTCCCTCGGCAATCGCCACGCTGGCGTCGTTGCCCGAGGAAATCACCAGGCCGTAGTAAAGATCGCGGTAGGAGACATCGGAATTGATGTCTACCCACATCAGGGAGGAGCCGATGAAGGCGGGATTCTGCGCCCAGGAGTTCGGCGTTATCCGGACCGTGTCCTCCCACTTCACCTTGCCGGTGCGGATGGCCTCGGAAAGCACATAACCGGTCATCATCTTGGTGAGGCTGGCAGGCGCCATACGCTCGTCGGCGTCATGCTCCGTGATGACGGCGCCAGTGTTGGCGTCCATCAGGATCCAGGCCTTGGCCGCCACCGCGGGTGCGGCCGGAATGATGGGCTGGGTCGGGCCTGTCGCGGCCGGCTGCGCCGCGTCCGGCACCGGGGCGTTAGGGACCGGAGCCTGCGGGGACTGGGCAAAACCAGCGGCGGCAGGCAGGAAAAGGGCGAGCAGAATGGCTTGGACGTATCGGATCACGGTGGCTCCGCTGGAGGCCTGCGCCGGGAGGCAGGACGACGATGGGATCGGCGCGGAATTATACGCGTGCGCGGCGCGGCACAATCACTCCGTCACGACCTGTGCAGCAACCTGCAGGGACTCAAGTCGACGGCGTGTCTCGTCCAGCGCCGCGAGGTTCGCCAGAGGGCCCACGCGCACCCGGTGCCAGCCCGAGACGGTCTGTATCACCACATCCTGATCGACCAGCGCGGCAATGCTTCGCTGCAGGCTGCGGGCGCCGTCCATGCTGCGGAATGCGCCGGCCTGCAACCAGGTGCGGCTCACGCCCGATCCGGCCGCAGCGTCGGCCACCGCCACGCCTTCGGCTGCGATCGGCGCGGGGCCCGCTCCGCTCTCCGATTGGGCAACCACATCAGGAAGCTCGGATCCGGGCTCGCGCGCCAGTACCGGCACCGCAACCCGCGCAGGTTCGGGGCTCAAGTCCGGGCCTTCACTGGGCGCCGAGCGGGCCACCGATTGCGGCTGCTGGTACTCGCGACCCGCACGCTTGGCAACCCACTCAGGCGCCATCGGGTCTAGAACCTCAAGCTCCAACAGGGCGGTGCCCTTGCCAGCGTAGCCGAGCCTATAAGCTGCGGCGTAGGACAGGTCGATCACGCGATCCTCGTGGAAGGGGCCCCGGTCGTTCACCCGAACCACGGCACGGCGTCCGTTCTCGAGATTGGTGACCCGCAGATAGCTGGGCAGGGGCAGCGTCTTGTGGGCCGCCGTCATGGTGTAGACGTCGTAGTCATCGCCCAGCGAGGTCTTGCGGCCGTGGAATTTGGTGCCGTACCACGAACCAAGGCCACGCTCGCGATGACCAGCCGGCACGGGCTGCACGCGGTAGGTCTTGCCAAGCACGGTGTAGGGCGACTTGTTGCCCGCCTTAGTGCGCACTTCCGGGCGCGGAACGGCGTCCGGTGCGTTCGCCAGGTCGGCGCGGTACCCCGGCGTGCCATCGCGGTCGGAGCCCGCTGGCGTTGGCTTGGCCGGCTGGCTCGCCACATCATCGCGTTGCTCGGAGGCGCAGCCCCCGAGCAGCAACAGCAGGAGAAAGACGGATAGGTGGACGCGAAGAGCGTTCACGCGAGGGCTCAGGGCTGCCGAAACGCCGCCAGGATCTCCTGGCTGAGCTGGTGCACCGCCATGGCGTAGAGCGGGCTGCGGTTGTAGCGGGTGATCACGTAGAAGTTGTGTCGGCCCAGCCAGTACTCGGGGCCGGCGTCGGTCTGGAGCATCAGCGGCAGCACGATTACGTCTTGGGGCATGACCACGCCGGGGCTTAGCCCAAGCGCCTGCAAGTCACCCACCCGTGTGTTGGGTTCAAGCCCCGGATTCATGCTGCCGACGGCCACCTTGCCCACCGTGCTCGCTCGATCCACCACGTGTGCACCCGCTGCCCAGCCGTGCCGGTTGAAGTAGTTGGCAACGCTGCCGATGGCGTCCCTGCGGCTGTTCCAGATATCGGCACGCCCGTCGCCGTCGAAGTCCACCGCATAGGCGCGAAAACTGCTGGGAATGAACTGCCCCATGCCCATCGCGCCGGCGTAGGAGCCTTTCAGCTGCAGCGCATCGAAGCCCTGCTCTCGCGCCATCACAAGAAATTGCTCGAGCTCGCCGCCGAAAAAGGCACTGCGTGGCGGGTAGTCGAAGCTAAGCGTCGCCAGCGCGTCGATCACGCGGTAGGAGCCCATATTGCCGCCGTAGCGTGTCTCCACACCGATGATCGCCACCACCACCTCGGGGTCGACACCAAAGCGTTTTGCCGCATCCGCGAGCGCGCCCTTGTTTTCACGCCAGAACGCCACACCGCCATCGATGCGCGCCTTGGTGATGAAAAGCTCGCGGTACTCTCCCCAGCTCAAGCGTTTCTCCGCGGGGCGGGCGATTGCCTCCAGAATGGAATCCTTGCGCTCGGCCTGCCCGAGCAGACTGCGCAGCTCCGCGGCCTTGAATCCGTGTTCACGGATCATCTTGGCCTCGAAGGCCGGATACCCGGGGTGCGAGGTATAGCCCACCGCGAATGCAGGGGCGGCGAGAAGCGCGAGTAACAAGGCAAGGACGCGGACCACAATCAACTCCCATATGACAGCCACGACGCGCCCGCTCAGCCAAGCATGCGACGGCGTTCGGTTCCCACGGCCATGATGATGCCGAAGCCACCGAGCAGCGAGATAAGCGCCGTACCGCCCTGGCTGATCAGGGGCAGCGGGACCCCCACCACCGGCAGCAGGCCCGACACCATCCCCATGTTCACCACAATATAGACGAAAAAAGTGAGAGTGAGACCGCCCGCGGCGAGGCGCGAGAAGCTGTCCTGCGCGCGCAGTGCGATCCACATTCCGCGCCCCACGAGGGCAATGTAGAGGGCAAGCAGCGCCACCACACCCTGAAACCCGAACTCCTCGGCCAGCGCCGCGATGATGAAATCCGTGTGACCCTCCGGCAGAAAATCGAGGTGTGATTGAGTGCCGTGCAGCCAGCCCTTGCCCTCGACACCACCCGAGCCGATCGCGGTCTTCGACTGGATGATGTTCCAGCCCGTACCGAGCTTGTCGCTCTCGGGGTCGATGAGCGTTAGCACACGCTGCTTCTGGTAGTCGTAGAGCACGTAGTTCCACATGACGGGCGCAGCCATCGCGAGCCCCACCACCACCACCGCGATGTAGATCCACCGCAGACCCGCCAGGAAGAGCACGATCAGCCCCGCTGCCGTGATCAGCACGGCCGTGCCCAGATCCGGCTGCACCAGCACCAGCGCCATGGGCAACCCGATGATTGCCAGCGTGATCACCACGTGCAGGAATCGTGGCGGCAGGACCGAGGCAGCCAGAAAACTGGAAACCGCGAGCGGAACCATCAGCTTCATGACCTCCGAAGGCTGGAACCGCGGCAATCCGGGGATCTCCAGCCACCGCTGGGCGCCCTTGGCACCGATACCCACGAGGTCAACGGCCAGCAGCAACAGGCAACCGCCCAGATAGGCGAGTGGCGTCCAGCGCCGCAGTTGATTCACGCCCATCTGCGCGACAGCGAACATGGCGCCAAAGCCAAGCAGCATGAACAGGCCTTGGCGCTTCACTGCCTCGATATCGCGGCCGCTGGCGCTGTAGAGCACGACCAGCCCGTAGCCGCTCAACGCCAGCAGGATCAACAACAGCCAGAAATCGATACGCAATCGCTCGCCGATGGGAGCGCCGGGCCCAAAATCCCGGGCCGACTCCGGCATCTGCCTGACGAAATCGCCCCGTTTCACAGGTGATCCTCCGGTGCGGGCCCGGCAGGGGCCGCGGGGATGGCGACTGCCGCCGGATCTTGCGCGGGTGGCGCAGGATCGGTGCTGACAGCCGTGGCCGTGGGCGCTGGCGCCACCGGCGCAGGGCTCGCCGGGCCCTGCGCATCATCGCGGGGCAGCAGATAGGCGTCCATCACCTTGCGCGCCACCGGGGCTGCCGTGGTGCTGCCGTGCTCGCCGTTCTCGATGATCACCGCCACGGCAATGCGCGGATTCCCGACCGGCGCGAAGGCGACAAAAAGGGCGTGGTCGCGCTGGTTGCGGTCGAGCGCGGCGGAGTCGTAAGTGGCGTTCTGCGCAATGCCCACGACCTGCGCCGTCCCCGTCTTGGCGGCAATACGGTAGGACAGGTTCTTGTTGATCGCCTTGGCCGTGCCGCGCGGGCCGTGGACCACCTCTTCCATGGCCAGCGTGATCGTATCCCAGTGACCGGGATCCGGGATCTCCACGGCATGCAGCAGCTCCGGCTCAAGCGCCCGCCCGCCGACCCGCTGCACCAGCCGCGGCCGGTAGTGGCGTCCGCGGCTCGCGATGGTGGCCGTCATGACCGCGAGCTGCATGGGCGAGGCGAGCATATAGCCCTGCCCGATGCCGACGCTGAGCGTCTCGCCGGGATACCAGCGCTCGCCGATGGCAGCGAGTTTCCACGCGTTGGAGGGCATCACACCCCGGCGCTCGGCGCTCTGGTCAACGCCGGTGGCCGCGCCCAGTCCGAACTGCAGCGAGAAATCGTGCATGCGCTGTATGCCCATGCGGTTGGCGAGGTCGTAGAAGTAGACATCACAGGATTCGGTGATTGCTTGCGAGAGGTTCACCGCCCCGCCATGGCCCCATTTTTTCCAGTCGCGGTAGCGCCGCCCGACGCCGCCGAGCTGGTACCAGCCAGGGTCGGAGACGGCGCTGGTTGGCGTGGATACGCCGTAGAAAAGCCCCGCCAGCGCGTACATCGGTTTCACGGTGGAGCCCGGAGGATACAGGCCCTGGATGGCGCGATTGATCAGTGGGTGGTCGGGCGAATCGCGCAACTCCGCATAGGCGCGGGAGCCGATACCGGAGACGAAGGGGTTGGGGTCAAAGCTCGGCGAACTCGCCAGCGCGATCACCCCGCCGGTCTGCGGGTCTATCGCCACCACCGCACCGCGCTCGGCGCCGAGGGCCTCCTGCGCCACGCGCTGGACCTCGAGGTCGAGCTCCAGCACCAGGTCCTGCCCCGCGCCGGGATCATTGCGCTCCAGCACGCGCAGCACGCGTCCGCGCGCGTTCGTCTCGACGTTCTCATAGCCCACGCTGCCGTGCAGCGCGTCTTCGTGGAATTTCTCGATGCCGTTCTTGCCGATCAGGTTGGTGCCGGCGTAATCGGTCTGGTCGAGGGCGATCAGCTCGGCTTCGTTGATGCGGCCCACATAACCCACCGCGTGCGCCAGCAACGCGCCGAAGGGATAGTGCCGCACCAGCTCGGCCTCGACCTCGACGCCGGGCAGCAGATGGCGATTGACCGCCAGCCGCGCGATCTCTTCCTCCGTCAGGTTGAAACGCAACGGCACCGCCTCGAAGGGCAGCTGGCGGGGCATGCGCTTGCGGAAGCGCTCGACGTCGACCGGATCGAGCGTAATCGACTGCCCGATGGTCGTGAGCGTGCGGTCGATGTCGCCGGCGCGCTCGCGCGTGATCACCAGGTTGAAAATGGGCCGGTTGTCGGCGAGCACCACGCCGTGGCGGTCGAAGATCAACCCGCGCCGTGGCGGTACCGCGCGGGCATGGATGCGGTTGCGATCGGACTGCGTGCGGTAGACCTCGTGCTCGATCACCTGCAGGTGAAAGTAGCGCCCGAGCAGCGCGGCTAGCGCCAGCACCACCAGCACTGTCGCCACCACGGCGCGCTTGCTGAAAACGCGCGTCTCGGTGAGCGTGTCGCGGATCGAGAGCTGCTCGGCCATGCCTGCGCGCTCAGCGGTGATACGGATGGCCGGCGAGCAGGCTCCACGCGCGGTAGAGCTGCTCGGCCAGCAGGATGCGCACAAGGGGATGCGGGAGCGTCAGCCGCGACAGTGACCACTGCTCGCGGGCCCGCGCCCGGCAGGCCTCCGCGAGCCCCTCGGGACCACCGACCAGAAAGGCCACGCGCTGGCCCTCGTCGCGCCAGCTGCCGAGCCGCGTGGCGAGATCCGGCGTCGACAGCATGCGTCCGCCCACCTCGAGCGCAACGACGAATTCATCGTCATCAAGCGCCGCGAGCAGCGCCTCGCCCTCGTCACGCACCCCGCGCGCCACATCGGCACCGCGTCGCGCCAGCGCGATCTCGCGCAGTTCGAGCGCGCAGTCGCGTGGCAGCCGCTTGCGGTAGTCCTCGAAGCCCTCCTGCACCCAGCCGGGCATGCGCGTGCCCACGGCGAGCAGACGCAGCCGTGCGCTCATTCCTTGCCCGGGCCCGCCGTCCAGAGTTTCTCCAGCGCGTAGAAGCGGCGCTGGTCCTCGCCCATCACGTGCACCACCACGCCACCGAAATCGACCAGCACCCACTCGCCGGTCTCCTGTCCCTCGATGCCGATCGGCCTCACACCGGCCTTGCGCGCCTGCTCGAGCACGTTGTCGGCGATGGAGCGCACGTGCCGTGAGGAAGTGCCGCTGGCAATAACCAGCTCATCCATGACGTCGGTGAGCGAGGACACGTCGAGACGCTTCGGATCGCGCCCCTTCAGGTCCAGGATGGCGCTCACGGCGAGCTCGGCGAGCGCGTCGCTGTCGGTGGGTTTCACTGCAATCCTCCGGTGGTGGCGCGCGGAGCGGCGCCATAGATGCCATGGGCGTGTATGTAATCGAGCACGGGCTCGGGCAAGAGATAGCGCGGCGTGCGGCCGGCGGCCAGCAGCGCACGCACCTGGGTCGAGGAAATCGCGAGCTGCGTGAGCGAAAGGCGCAGCAGCCTGCCGCGGCTCGCGCTGCGCAGGGCCTCTTCCGGGTCGAGCGCGAGGTGCTCGGCGGTCCAGCCGGCCAGCGCGGCACCGGGAGCCACCGTATCACCGGGGCGCGTAAGCACAGCAATATGCGCGTAGTCGAGGAGGCATTGCCATTCTTTCCAGCGTTCGAGGCCGGCAAAAGCGTCCTCGCCGAGAATCATGCAGAGCCGGTCCTGGTCGCCAATCGCCAGCCTCAGCTCGCGCAGCGTGTCGATGCTGTAGGACACCCCACCCCGGCGCAGCTCGCGGTCGTCGACCTGCAAGGCGGGGGCATCATTGGTAGCGAGATGGAGCATGTCGAGGCGCTGGGCGGGCGTTGCCGCGGGCTGCGGACGCAAAGCGGGCGTGTTTACGGGAACCAGCCACAACTGATCGAGACCGAGGAGTTCGACCACTTCCAGCGCCATGCGCAGATGGCCGTTGTGCACGGGATCGAAAGTACCCCCGAGCAAGCCGATGCGCCGGATCGGTGGCGGGGCCGCAGCGCCCCGCGCGTCCTCAGCCACGCACCTGTCCCTCGCCGAGCACGACCCACTTCTGCGAGGTGAGTCCCTCGAGACCCACCGGGCCACGGGCGTGGAGCTTGTCGGTGGAGATGCCGATCTCGGCACCGAGACCGTACTCGAAACCATCGGCAAAGCGCGTCGAGGCGTTGACCATCACGGAGCTCGAATCGACTTCGCGCAGGAAGCGCATGGCGCGGGGATGGTGCTGCGTGACGATGGCCTCGGTGTGCTGCGAACCGTAACGGGCGATGTGTTCCATGGCAGCATCGATATCCGCGACCACCCGCACCGCAAGAATGGGCGCGAGGTATTCGGCGTACCAGTCGTCCTCGGTGGCGGCGAGCGCCTGCGGGGCGAGTTCACGCGTGCGCGGGCAGCCGCGCAACTCCACGCCGGCCGCCGCGAAATCCGCGGCAAGCCCGGGGAGTATGTCGGCTGCAACCGCCTCGGCAACCAGCAGGGTCTCCATGGTGTTGCAGGTGCCGTAGCGGTGGGTCTTGGCGTTCAGCGCAATGGCACAGGCCTGCGCCGGGTCGGCGGATTCGTCGATGTAGACGTGGCAGACGCCATCGAGGTGCTTGATCACCGGCACCCGGCTGTCGCGCGAGATCCGCTCGATCAGGCCCTTGCCGCCACGCGGCACGATGACATCAACTGCCGCGGGCGAGGCCACCAGCACCGAGACCAGTTCGCGATCGGTATGCGTGATCAGCTGTATGCCCTGAGCGGGTAATCCGGCCGCCGCCAGCGCGCGCCCGATGCAGGCAGCAATGACGCGATTCGACTCCAGCGCCTCCGAGCCGCCGCGCAGGATCGCGGCGTTGCCGGACTTGATGCAGAGCGCCGCCGCGTCGGCGGTCACGTTGGGGCGCGATTCGTAAATGATGCCGATCACGCCAAGAGGCACGCGCATGCGTCCCACCCGTATGCCGCTCGGGCGGTAGGCAAGATCAGTGACGGTGCCCACGGGGTCGGCGAGAGCGGCTACCTGCCGCACGCCGTCGATCATGGCGTCGATGCGGGCATCGTCGAGTTCCAGTCGATCGAGGAGCGCCGGCTCCAGATCGCGCTCCCGCGCCCGCTCGAGATCGAGCCGGTTGGCGGCGAGCAACAGCGCGCGATCGGCATCGAGTGCCTGCGCCGCGCCCAGAAGGGCCGCGTTTTTCTGGCGCGTCGAGGCCTTGGCCATCTCGCGCGAGGCGGCGCGGGCGGCCAGACCGAGTTCGGTCACGTAGCGTACGGAATCCATGCGGCGCTCTTGGCTGGTCGGGAAAATCTGGACGGCGCGCCAACGCAGCGCCGCATGGCATTATATCGGCCATACCGCCAGCCCGCACCCGCGCGCAGTGGCGGAAATGCCACGGATTCCCCCGCGAAAACGCAGTTCGGGACAACATCCATGATCAGCATCGCAGCCATCCAGCAATGGCTGATCCTCCACCCGGGCTGGGTGATCGCCGCCATCGGCGGGGTCTCCTTCATGGAGTCCTTTGCCCTGCTCGGGATTGCAGTCCCCGGCGTGGCCATACTGGCGGCGGCAGGTTTCGCCGCTGGTGCCACGGACATCCCGCTCTTCGGTTGCCTCGCTGCAGCCTGGACGGGTGCGGTGGCAGGCGATGGCGCCAGCTACCTGCTGGGCAGGGTATTCCACGCCGATATCAAAGGCGCCTGGCCATTCCGTACGCACCCGCAGTGGATCGCCGATGCCGAGCGGTACTTTCTCCGCTACGGCGCCTGGAGCGTCGCGATCGGGCGTTTCGTGGGCCCGATACGCCCCGTGATCCCGCTGGTGGCAGGCATACTCTCGATGCCTGCGCAGCGTTTCTTCCTGATCAATCTGCTCTCGGCGCTGGTCTGGGCACCGCTCTACCTCGCCCCCGGTTACTGGCTGGGCACGGCCGTCGGGGAACACTTCGCGCCGCCCGGGCTGCTGATCGGCGGTGCGCTGGCGACATTGGCGATCGGCGCGTTCATCCTCTGGCGCCACCGCCATCGATTCCGACCCACCACACCCCCGGACTCCCCATGACCCGACTGGACGTCTTCTTCGACTGCTCGAGCCCCTGGACTTACCTCGCGTTCGTGGGCATCCAGCCCATCGCCGCGCGCCACGGGGTGGAGATCAACTGGAAACCGATACTGGTGGGCGGGGTGTTCAACGCCGTGAACCCCGAGGTCTACGAGAACCGCGCCAAGCCGAATCCGCTGCGCTGGGGATACATGCGCAAGGACCTGCAGGACTGGGCGCAGGCCTACGGACTGCAGATCGGCTGGCCCGCGGTGTTCCCGGTGAACAGCGTGAAGGCCATGCGCGGTGCCTTCGTGGCGGAGGATCAGGGCCTGCTCCTGCCCTACTGCACCGCGGTGTTCGAGAGCTACTGGGGACGCCTCGAGGACATCTCACAGGACACGGTGCTCAGCGCGGTGGCGGCCGGACTCGGCATGGACCCGGCGCACTTCCTTGCCCGAATCGGCGAGCCCGACTGCAAGGCGCGGCTGCGGGCCAACACCGAGGAGCTGGTGGCGCGCGGGGGCTTCGGCAGCCCTACCATCTTCGTGAACGGCACCGACATGTACTTCGGCAACGACCGCCTGTCGCTGGTGGACCGCGCACTGGGCGCCGCCGCCAGCGGGACACACCCGGCATAGGGCCCAAAGCCGACTATATTCAAGATCGTGGGGGCGCTCCGGCACCCTGACCGCAGCTGATCCATCGAGACGGGCAGAGGACACGACCATGTTCGGGACATTCGTACTGGCAGCGGTACTGGCGGCAGTTTTCATCGCTCTGGTGGGCCGCAAGGCCGGGCTCTAGAGCGCAATTCCCGGAGAGACATCGATGCGGGGACGGGTTGCACTGGTGACGGGCGGCGGTCGGGGTATCGGCCGCGAGGCAGCGTTGCTGCTGTCCAAGGCCGGCGCGCAGGTCATGGTCACGGCACGCAGCGCGGCCGAACTGGCAACGCTGGGACTCGACTATGTCGCGGCGGATCTGGGCACACCCGAGGGCTGCGCGCTCGCGGTTGCCGAGACCGAGCGGCGCCTTGGACCCGTCGACCTGCTGGTGTGCAATCACGGCATCGGCTCGGCGCACGAGCAGCTGGTCTGGGAGCAGGACCCGGCCGTGTGGCGCGAGACCATGCGCATCAATCTCGATGGTCCCTTCGAGCTCGCGCGACTCACGGTGGGCGGCATGTGCGAGCGGGGCTTCGGGCGGCTGGTGTTCACCAGTTCCACCGCCGGCCAGATCGCCGAGCGCCGCGGCAGCGCCTATACCGCCTCCAAGCACGGTCTGATCGGACTCGCCCGCGCCATCGCGCAGGACGCCGGCCCCTTCAACGTGACCTCCAACGCAGTGCTGCCCGGCTGGGTACGCACCGAGATGGCCGAGCGGTCGGCGCGCACCGAGGCCGAACGCCGCAGTATCAGCGTGGCCGATGTCTGGCGCGAACGCGCGGCGCTCTATCCGCAGAACCGCGTGCTGGAACCCCGGGAAGTGGCCGAGGTGATCGTGTTCCTCTGCGGCGAGGCCGCCGGCGGCGTGAACGGCGAGGCCATCACCGTGGCGCTGGGCGGGCTCGCCTAGTCGGGTACCGCGCGGCGCGCCGCCCTGCTTCCCGCCAGATACACGGCCAGCCCGATCCCCAGCAGCGCCAGCGTGATGCCAGCAATCTTGAGCAGGGCGAGTCCGGGATGCTGCTCGCCCGGCGCCGGCACCAGCGCGAGCACAATGGCAGCAAGCGTCGTGGCGAGCCCCGTCAGCGCCATCACCACCACCGTGAAACGTCCGCCCGGAATACGCGCTTCGCCGGGCACGGCTTCACCGCCCGAGAGCTTTATCGCCGAGGCGAACAGCGACAGAAACGGCAACATGGTGGCCGCCACCATGAGGCTCACCAGCACGTTGTAGGCCCCGCGCACCGAGGTGCCGGCCTGCCCCACGAACACGAAGAGTACGATCACCGCCGCTTGCACCCACAATGCCACCGTCGGTGATCCGTGCACCGGATGCACCCGCGCGAAACTGCGCGGCAGGTAGTGATCGATGCCCGCGGCAAAGGGAATGCGCGCCGATGCACCGAGCCAGAGCCCTACCCCCGCCACACGGTCCAGCACCACAAGGAAGGCACCCAGCGGGATCAGCCACGCAAGCCCCAGTCGCTCGGCCGAAATGCGGATCGCCTCCATCACACCGTAGAGGGCATTCAGGTGTTCAGGCGCCACAGCCACGATCACGCTCGCCGTGCTGAGGAGGTAGACCGCCGCGATGACAGGCGCGGCCGCAAGCAGCGCACGGGGCACCGTGCGCTGCGGGTCGCGGATCTCGCCGCCCATGAATGACGCCGCCTCGGGTCCCGTCCACGCGAAGGCGATGGTGCCCCAGAAGATCCAGTCCTGCAGCCGGAAACCCGGCAGCATGGACTCGGTCGTGAGCGGCACCGCGGAGCCGAACTGCCACCAGATCACACCGCCCAGCACCATCAGCAACAGGCACTGCATCCAGCGGGCGTGTGCACCGGCGTTGTTCAGCCACTTGGCCACATCCAGCCCGAGAAAGTTCAGCCACACCGCGAAGGCCAGCGTACCCAGCGAAAACAGGATGAAGTACTGGGGCGAGGCGCTCGCGGCAGCATCGGGGGTACCGAAGAGATACAGCGCACTGCCCGCCGCAAAATAGAGCAGGCCCGTGAGATAGGGCAGGTTCGAGGTCCAGTACGTCCAGCCCGTCATGAATCCCGCCATCGGCCCGAAGGCGCGCTTGCTCCAGACGTAGAGCCCGCCTTCATCGGGGTAGCGCGAGGACAGGAACACGACGCACACCGAGAGCGGAAGAAACATCCCCAGCCCGCCCAGGATCCATACCACCAGCGAGCTCGGCCCCGCCGCAGCCGCGGTGGCAGCCCACTGCGGCGAGCAGCCTGCGGTGACCATGAAAAGTGCGACGTCGCGCACGCCCAATGTGCGCTTCAGGTGGATAGCATCGGCCGCAGAGCTCATAAGCGGGGTTCTTCTGATGGGTGTCAGGGGGACGCCGGCGGCGTGACACGTGGCTTGCCGCCGCTGGACTCTACGCTATCCCTCGGGATCTTTTCACGCTACCGTTTGCCGCTCCCGGACACCCGCAAGGATCTGAACACCGTGACAAGCCCCCCCGTACAGCCCGCCGACAACACGCTCAGCCGCTCGTTGCTGCCGCGCCATATGTTCATGATCACCATCGGCGGAATCATCGGTGCGGGATTGTTCGTGAGCAGCAGCGCCGCCATCGCCACGGCGGGGCCGGCGGTGATTATCAGTTACATGCTGACCGGCATCCTGTTGCTGCTGGTCATGCGCATGCTGGGCGAGATGGCCGTGAGCCTGCCCGAAGTACGCTCCTTCACCGAATTCGCGCGTGTGGGGCTCGGCGACTGGGCCGGCTTCTCGGTGGGCTGGCTCTACTGGTTCTTCTGGGCGGTAGTCATCCCGATCGAGGCCATCGCCGGCGCCAATATTCTCCAGGAGCTCGGACTCACGCTTCCCACCTGGCAGACAGGCTGCCTGCTGATGGTGATCATGACCGGCGTGAACCTGATGTCGGCACGCTCCTTCGGGGAGTTCGAGTTCTGGTTCTCCTCGATCAAGGTGAGCGCGATCATTGCTTTCATTCTGGTGTCGGCGGCGCATGTGTTCGGGCTCTTCGGCGAAGCCGGACCGGGCCTCTCCAACCTCACTGAGCACGGCGGTTTCGCGCCCAAGGGCGGCCTCGCGGTGCTGGCGGCGGTGACCACGGTGATCTTCTCGATGATGGGCACCGAGGTGGTCACCATCGCCGCCGCAGAGTCCTCCGAACCCGCCAAGGCCGTGGCACGCATGACCTCCTCGATTATCGGCCGCATCATGCTGTTCTACGTGGGCTCACTCAGCATGATCGTGGCCGTGGTGCCGTGGAATACCATCGTGCCCGGCCAGTCGCCATTTACCGCCGCGCTGGATGTGATGCAGATCCCGCTCGCCAGCACCATCATGAGCTTCGTCATCCTCACGGCCGTGCTCTCCTGCCTCAATTCCTGCTACTACGTTTGCTCCCGCGTGCTCTTCGTGCTCGCCGAGAAAGGCGATGCACCGCGCTGGCTGGTGAAACTGAACGTGCGCCGCGTGCCCTCACGCTCGGTGATTCTGGGCAGCGTGGCGGGCTTCGTAGGCGTGGGAGCACAGCTTTATTCGCCGAACGGCGTCTTC
The DNA here is from genome assembly GCA_903938575.1 of uncultured Gammaproteobacteria bacterium. GTDB lineage: Bacteria > Pseudomonadota > Gammaproteobacteria > Pseudomonadales > UBA5518 > UBA5518. The sequence goes on along the minus strand of CAJADV010000557.1, from coordinate 8,310 downwards.
GCCTTTCTGGTGAACGCATCCGGCGCGCTGATCGTCGTGATCTATCTCTCCATGGCGATCTCGCACGTGCGGCTGCGGCGGCGGGCACACGCCGAGGGACGCGAGCCGGTACTCAAGATGTGGCTTTTCCCGTGGCTCAGCTATCTCAGCATCGTTGCCATGACCGGGGTGCTGATCGCGATGGCGCTCACACCCGGACTGGAATCGCAGTTCTGGACCAGCGCGCTGTCGGTGGCGGTAGCACTTACGGCGTATGGGGTGGTGGCTGCATCGCGCGCACGCACCGCGGTACTGGCCGCCGACTGAGCGGCCAGCAGTTCCGGCTAATCAGCCAGCGCGCCGGGATACAGCTGCCGCCAGAAAGCGCATTGGTGTTCCCGCCCGGCGTCGTAGACCTGCGGCGCCGGCACATCGAGCCGCATCACAGCATCCTCCGCGCGAAAGCGCTCCCAGGCCGGCAAACCCGGCACGGCTGGCGCTCCCGTGCGCGCGAAAGCGCCCCACCACGCGAGCATCTGTGTGGCCAGTGTCTGCGAGGCAGGCAGCAGCGCCGGGCCGTCAAAGACCCGCTTGTTGGTGAAGCCGGGGAAGAAATACGTTAATTCCGCCGAGTGCACAGCGCCCAGTTCGAAGCCCGGATCGGGCATCACGGGCGGTGCCGCGCGATCCGCGAATTCGTACTGGTACACGGGCATGAGCCGCGAGGCCAGCCGCGCGCTGTGCAGGAACTGGCAGTTGGTGATGCCCGCCGCGGGCAGGAAGTCCGACATCGCGGTGCCAAGCGCAGTGGGCGCGGAGGAATACGCGGAGAGCGGGTAATGGCCGGCAACGGCAGCCGCGTGATCGCCGTAACGCGCAGCAAGCGCGGCGAGGTAGTTCTGCGGCGTCACCGTGGCACCGGCTGCCACCTCATAGCCCACGTAGAGACGCATTTCGTCGCGCGTGCCGCCGTTCAGCAGCGGTACGCGCAGCACCTTGCCAGAGCGCAGCGCCGTGGTGCCGTCACGCGGCAGCGCGGCAGAACCGGTGCTGGGCGAGAAAGCCCGCGGCAGCCGCGCGGCAAGTGCGGTCTGCACCTCAAGGATGCGCGCTAGCGGCGCCTTGCGCAGGCAATCGAGTGGGTCGGGAGCACTCGCGCATCCAAGCTCACGCGCGAACTCCAGCCCGGCCGCCTTACCCTCCTCCACCGTGCGCAGCGGCGTGGTGCAACCCGCGCTCTGGACGATGCCGCGGTGGAAAAGCCCTGCAGCGCGCTCCGGGTTGGCAAGCTGCAGGCAGACGCTGGCCGCACCCGCGGATTCGCCGGCGATAGTCACCACGCCCGGATCACCGCCAAAGGCTGCGATGTTCTGCTGCACCCAACGCAGGGCGAGGCGCTGATCCTCAAGGGCCAGCGCGCCATTGGTATCCGCGTCGAAGGCCGGATGCGGCATGAAACCGAAGGCGCCCAGACGGTAGTTGATCGCCACCACCACGAGCCCGGTTTCCCGCGCGAGGTGGTCGATGGGATAGATGTCGTTAGAGCCGCCTACCCAGGCGCCGCCGTGAATCCACACCAGCACGGGTGTGTTGGCAGGTGCGGATTCGGGCACGGCGATGTTCAGGTGCAGGCAGTCCTCGTTGTCGCTCGCCTCCGTGGCATCGAAGCGCACCACCTGCGGACAGCCATGACGGTACTGCGTGGCATCGCGCGCTGCCGTCCACGCTGCGGGCGGCAGGGGCGCGGTCCAGCGCTTGTCACCGGCGGTGGATGCCGCGTAGGGAATGGCGCGGAATTCACGCACACCCTTGGCGCTGAAGCCGCGGACCGGGCCGCTTTGCGTTTGTACCGTGAGTGTGGGGTCTGCCGCGGCGAGAACGGGCAAGGCGAGTAGCGCGGACAGAAAACATGCAGCGCGGCAATGCCGGGCTGCCGAGCGATGACGGTCAACGGACATGCGGGATTCTCCTGAGTAGCCACCAAGGATACGCGTGCCAAGACGCCAACCGGCCAGCCGCACGCGCCTCAGATCTCGCGCGTCCGCAAACGCAGGGACTCCCAGCTCGCATCCGCCAGCCAGCCGCCATCCACCGGCAGGCTCACACCGTTCACGAAACCGCTCAAGCCGGCATCCGCAAGAAAAGCCACGGCCTCGGCCACATCGCGCGGGCTGGCGAAGCGTGCCATGGGCACGCGGTTCTTGATGTCGTCGTCGCTGTAGTTGCCCGGCCCCTGGTCGGCCTCATCCATCTCGGTCTTGATCCAGCCGGGGCAGACGGCATTCACGCGCACACCGCGTCCGCCCCACTCCGCGGCCAGCGTGTGGGTGAGGCCGATCAAGCCGTGCTTGGATGCGTTGTAGGCCGCGCGATGGCTGACACCACGCAGCCCGGCGATGGAGGCGATATTCACGATGCTGCCGCGGCCGCGCGCGAGCATCTGTGCGCCCAGATGCTTGCAGAGCAGGAAGGGCCCGAGAAGATTCACGTCCATCACCCGCTGCCACTGCGCAACCGTGGTGTCCTCGGCGGGCAGGATGCAGCTGATGCCCGCGTTGTTGACGATCACATCAAGCGCCCCGTGGGCAGCGGCTACATGAGCCGCCAGTTCCTGTGCGAAGGATTCGGAGGACACATCCCCCGAGACACCCTCCACGGCGTGGCCCGCAGCGCGCAACCGTGCCACGGTGGCATCGAGCGGCTGCATATCCGTAAGGACCACAGCGTAGCCGCGCGCCGCGAGCAATGTGGCAGTAACGAGTCCGACGCCTTGGGCGGCGCCGGTGACCAGTGCGGCAGGTTTCACGTGATGACTCCTGAACGGGGCGAGACGGGTGGAAGCGTCGCGATTCTAGGCCATGGGCCGCAGGGAGTAACCCGTACAGAGGGTAGCGGGGTCAAGAGGGTAGCGGGGTCAGGTCTTCCATTTATCATGGACTCACCTGCCCGTTTGAGTATTGCCTCTGAGCATTGCCATCAGCGGGTTTCTGATCGGCCAGAACCCCTGTATTCACCTGACTGAATGGAAGACCTGACTCCATCCCTCCTTGATGGCGAGCCGAGCCCGTGCGTGATTTCGTCGGGATCCCCTGTTGACGGATGGACATGATGTGGGCAGATATGTACAGTTAAACGTACAGCTGCTGAGACCATTCCATGGATGCCATTACCTATACCACCGCCCGTGCCCACCTGGCTGAAACCATGGACCGTGTATGCGACGATCACGAGGCAATCATCATCACCCGCAACGGCGAGCAGGCCGTGGTGATGATGTCGCTCGACGACTACAACGCGCTTGAAGAAACGGCCTACCTGCTCCGGGCCCCCAAGAACGCACGTCGATTGCTCGGGGCGATTACCGACCTCGAGGAAGGGCGGGGCAGGGTGCGGAAACTGAAGCAGTGAGGCTGGTCTTTGCCGAGCAGGCATGGGAAGACTACCTGTACTGGCAGAAGACCGACAAAAAACTGCTTGAGCGAGTCAACGCGCTCATCAAGGACGTCACTCGTTCCCCGTTTTCTGGCATCGGCAAGCCCGAGCCTCTCAAGAACGCGCTTTCCGGCTATTGGTCCCGCCGCATCAACGAAGAACACCGCATCGTCTACAAGATCGTGGATGGTTCTGTATTCATCGCGCAGCTCCGCTACAACTATTAGAAGCGAGTGGCGGGGTCACAGCGAGCAACGTGGCAGTTACGAGCCCGACGCCTTGGGCGGCGCCGGTGACAAGTGCGGCAGGTTTCATGTGATGACTCCTGAACGGGGCGAGACGGGTAGGCACGCCGCGATTCTAGGCCATGAGACTCAGGGAACGACCCGCGCCTGCCATCAATCACCGCGCCGTTCAGTACCTCTACTGCACGTGGGAACGCTGAGGCCGACGGCTCTGACGAAATGTAAGACCTGACCCCATCCGTACTCATCCGTACTTTGGCTGGCAGTTCGTGCGCTTCGATCGCAGACTCACCGCTGTGAAATTGACAGATTTCAGGCCTGACCACCATGATCGATACCTGTCCGGCGGCGGTAGCGTCGAATGGACCGTCCGCTTGCTTCCGCATCAAACAAAACACCAAGACGTCAGAGACGAAAAATGAAATCAGTTCACCCTCTAGCCTCGGCAGCACGCATCCTGCTGGGGAGCCTGACTGCTGCGCTCGCCGTGCCGGCTCTCGCGCAGGACACTGGCGACATCGAGGAGATTGTCATCACCGGCTCGCGCATCACGCGCAGCAATCTCGACAGCCCCTCGCCGATCATCAGCTTCAACCGCGACGACATCGATCGCTCCGGCTACGCCAACCTGCAGCAGATGATGGAAAAACTGCCGGTGGCTGGTAACGGCACATTCTCGACCCGCGGCAACAACCAGGATTCGACCGCCAACGGCACCGCCGCCATCAGCCTGCGCGGCCTCGGCGCAGACGCCACGCTGGTGCTGGTCAATGGCCGACGCGTGCAGATGAGTCCCTTTGCCCAGGACATCACCACCAACTTTGTCGACATCAACAGCATCCCGGTGGCTGCTATCGAGCGCGTCGAGGTTCTGAAGGACGGCGCCTCGGCCGTTTACGGCTCGGATGCCGTCGCCGGGGTGGTCAACGTGGTGCTGCGCCGCGACTTCGAGGGCTTCGAGCTCAGTGGCAGCTATGGCGACGCATCGGGTGACATGAACGAGAAAAATCTCTCCGCGATCTGGGGCATCAACGGCGAGGACTCGAACATCACCCTCGTTTACGACTACTACAGCAACAGCACGCTGGAGAACCGCGAGCGGGGCACCCTCGACAGCGCCAACCAGAGCGGCAACGGCGGCGAGGACTTCCGCTCCTCACGCAGTTCGCCCGGCCGCTACACCGTCGGCGGTGCGACGACCATCGACCCGGCATGTCCGGCGGACCGCGTCGCGGGCCAGACGTGTCTGTTCGACTACGGTCCCTACAACCTGCTGGAGCCCGAGTCGGACCGCATGGGTCTGCTGATCAACGGCTATAAGGGGCTGGGCGGCGGGATTGAGCTGTTTACCGAGATGGGCGTGCAGCACAACGAGTCGATCGCCCGGGGCGCGCCCGCGCCGCTAGACTCCGGCGCGGGCCTCAGCGTGCCGTGGGACCATCCGGACAATCCTTTCACGCGTCCCGTGGGCGACACCAGCAGCAGCTTCGACATCCAGCGCTACCGCACCGTGGACGCCGGCCCCCGCCGCTGGGACATCGAGAGCGACACGCTGCGCGGTGTGTTCGGTTTGCGTGGGGAACTTGCCGAGTCATGGCGGTGGGAGGTGGCCGCCCAGTGGGCGCGCAGCAAGTCTCAGCAGACTGGCGACCGCGGCATGGGCTGGGTACGCACGGACTTCCTGCAGCAAGAGATCAGCGCCGGGCGTTACAACCCCTTCGGTCTCAATTCCGACAACCCGCAATCCGTGATCGACGCGATCCAGACCAGTCTGGTGCGCCGCGGTGAATCACATATGAAGGGCGTCGACCTGTCGCTGAACGGCGAGCTGTTCGAGATGTCAGGCGGTACGGCCAAGATGGCCGCCGGAGTCGAGTACCGCGAGGAAGACGTCGACGACCAGCCCGACGACCAGTTCGTGCGCGGTCTGATCTACGGCACCGAGGCCGTTTCGGCGTCGGCCGATCGTGAAATCACCTCGGCCTACGCCGAGTTCCTGCTGCCACTGTTCGCTGGATTCGAAGTCTCGCTGGCCGGCCGCTACGACGACTACAGCGACTTCGGCGACACCTGGAACCCAAAGATCGCGGCGCGTTGGGCGCCGATCGACATGCTTGCGCTGCGCGCCTCGTGGGGCACAGGTTTCCGCGCGCCGTCGCTGGCGCAGATTGGCCTCGGGCCGTCCCAGGAGTCGCAGTTCTTCGTCGACAACTACCGTTGTGCAGAGCATCCCGGCGATCCGAACTACTGCACCGCCCTCGACAACACGCTGGTGTTTGGCGGTAACCCGGACCTCGATGCTGAAGACTCCGAGAGCTTCAACCTCGGGATCCAGCTCGAACCGATCGAGCAGTTCAGCATCGCCGTAGACTGGTGGCGCATCGAGCAGGAGAACAAGATCGATGAGGTCTCCTTCGGCTACATTTACAACCAGAATTGCAACGTCCAGAACAGCGCCATTTGTTCGCGCCTGCCGCCGCTTGCCGGCGACACGCTGGGCGAACTCGACGAACTGCAGGTCAGCTTCGTCAATATCGGCGAGCAGAACGCCGAGGGCGTGGACTTCGGCGCCTATTACGACATGACCGTCGCGGATGGCGACCTGCGTATCGGCCTCGACTACACCTATCTGCTGGACTTCGAGAGGGTCGAGCTGGATGCCACCGGTACCGGTTTTGACGGTCGCTCGCTGGCAGGAGAGTACGAGTACCCGGAGCACCGCTGGGCGTTCAACGCTGATTGGGGCAACGACCTGTGGGGGATCCACTCGGTAGTAACCTACGTCGGCGAGTTCGAGGACACGCCGGACATCGACTTCGACGGCACGCTGGACTACGACCAGTACAGCACACCCAAGGTCGATGCCTTCGTGACATGGAACCTGCAGTTCCGCTTCACCGGCATCGAGAAGACCGTGCTCTCTCTCGGCGCCGATAACGTACTGGACGAAGAGCCACCTTTCGCGGTGGGTGATGGCGACGCGGACCTCTACGGATACGTGTCCAGCCAACACAGCCCGCGCGGCCGGTTCATCTACGCGCGGGTGAACTATCGCTTTTGAGACCTCTCATCTACTCGCCCACCCCGTTTGAGTGTTGCCTCCGAGGTTGAGCGGGGTGTGCACCCGCTCCCGACTCACCGGCTCATTCGAAAAACATGCGTGCCGTGAGTCCGATGGTCCGTGGCTGGCTCACGTGGTAGGCAAGCCGTGCACGGCCACCGCGCTCGCGGTCGAAGGCGAGTTCGGCGTTCTCGTCGGTCGCGTTGTTGATGTAGGCGGCGAGCTCCCAGCCGGGGTAACGCAAGCCCGCGCGCAGGTTCAGGGTCTGATAGTCGTCCAGCTCAAGATCCACGCGGGTCAGGTCGGTGCCACTGGCGCCGCCGAAGGGCAGGTTCGAGACGAAGTCACCCGCGCCGGGTAGCTGGTCGCTGGGCTGGGTGTAGCGCTCGCCCACGTACTGCAGCGTGGCGCTGAGGTAGGTTTCTTCCGAGCGCCATAGCGGGTTGGGCAGAACGTAGGTGGCCGCGGCCGCGAACTGCAGTTCCGGTACCGAGGCGAGTCGATTGCCGTCCTCCACGCCGCCCAGAACCGATCCGTTGGCGGCGCGCACCGTCGAGTCGAACTCTGCCTCGAGGAAAGTGCCGGAGAGGCTCAGCTCGAGGTTCTCGGTGGCGTTGGCGCTGAGCTCCATCTCGATGCCAGCCGTGTGCGCCTCCGGCACATTGAAGGAGATGCGCGAGGAGCAGGAGCCCGCGTCCAGCGTCACCTGCAGGTCCTTGATGTTGGTGTAGAACGCCGCAGCGTTCAGCACCACGCCGTTGCCGAAGCGCGACTTGAAGCCGGCCTCGTAGTTCCACAGGGTTTCGTCCTCGTAGGCCTGGAATCCACCGAAGGCGGCGAGATCAGCAGGCTCGCAGATGCTTGAGTTCAGCGGATCGTTCACACCGCCGAGGCGGAAGCCCCTGGAGGCCTGCGCGTTCAGCGTCGTGCTGTCGCTCAACGCGTAGGAGGCCATGAAGCGCGGCGTCCAGCCGTCGGACTCGGTGGCATCAGTCTGGCCCCAGCCGTCCGAGAACAGGCCGCCGCCGTAGATGCTTCGCGCTTCCTCGAAGTCGTGGTAGCGCACACCGGCCGTCAGCACCAGGCGATCGGACAGGCGGTAGTTGGCCTCGCCGAAGTAGGCGGTCTGCTCGATGTCGTAGCTGAGGTCAGAGTTGTAGGGCGAGTCCGGGCCGTAGCCGCGCGCCACTGCCGCGGAGGTGCCCTCGCCCAGCAGCAGATCGGTGTAGAAGTCGTAGCCTGGAGTCGGCAGGCGCTGCGCGTAGTCGCGCTGGATGTCGGCATGGAACGCACCCAGCAGCCACTGCAGCTTGCCGTCGCCCGTGGAGGCGAAGCGCAGCTCGTGCGTGGTTTGTTCGAGGTCAGTGGCGTCGCGCAGGTTCGAGGGCAGCAACACCCAGGCCTCGGGCGCCGCTGCGCCGCCGATGCTGAGCGAGACACTGCCGGTCAGTGCGCTGCCGTCGCGGCTCACCAGGATGTCGCGCTGCATGTAGCTGTTGATCAGCGTGATGTCGACGTATTCGCCGCTCCACTCGGTCACGAGGTCCGCGATGTCGGTTTCGTCCTCGAAGCCCTCGTCGAGCAGAAGGTACT